>CAOKWI010000041.1 GCA_948473115.1 uncultured Lachnospiraceae bacterium
TTACTTAAACCTTCTAAGATTTGTGAGGTTTTAGAAAATTGATTTCCGTGGCCGCCCACCGTCACTGCTTCCCTATTCTCCACGGTGGAAAAGCTGTCCAGATGGGAATGGGTATCGTGGAAGAACAGGATATCCACGGACTTAGGTGTGTCTGCCGCGTAAACCATAAAAATATTGGATAGAAATAGAATTGCTGCCAGACAAAGCGCAGCCGGTTTCAAAATACGTTTCATGCCAACCTCCGAGATTTTATAAGAAATCAATTTACATCACCGTTTACTTGTAATGTCCCCTGCATGAGATAATCACTGCAGCTTCCTTCTCAACCGCATAGACAATCCTGTGTTCATCGTAAATGCGTCGACTCCAAAATCCGGTTAAATTTTCTTTCAGCGGTTCTGGCTTGCCGATCCCCTCAAATGGGCTTCGGCGCATATCATTTATTAATACATTGATGCGCTTCAGGACAGTTTTGTTGGTCCGTTGCCATTCACAGTATTCTTCCCATGCGTCAAGGTCCCATTGTATCCGTTTTAACTCCATAAGCCCCTATTCCTCAATCAGATTATGCTCTGCCAGTTTCAGCTGTCCTGCCTTATAATTCTCCATTTTCCTTTCTAAATAGCGGATATTGCTTTCACTGTAAAAAGGATCCGGGTCTGCGGTGATTTCAAAAGGGATTCTTCTTTCCTGTGCTACTTTCGTACAGAAAATGGTGATTGCCGTGGTAAGGTTCATTCCCATTTTCCGACAGATTTCTTCCACGGATTCTTTCAATTCTGAGTCCATACGAAAATTTACGCTTGTCTGTGCCATAAAGTATACCTCCTACTAACCTTATCATATCATATTTCAATTTTTTGTAAAGTATTTCCTTTGCAGATTGCTGTATTTTCTTTACATAATACACGATACCAATACATTTTATACTTCATTTACTTGCTTTTCTTCTTCAGCCATGCGCATTCCATATCATGGTAATCTTGCAGAAAACAGACCTTCTACCCATTGACTGTTTGCGCTATCGGAGATGGCATGGCGGGGATTAAAAAGAAAATGCTGTAGATAAAATAAAAATGTGGTAAAATGTCCGTAAAGAGAAGAGAATAGTGTGAGAAGAAGCGGAAGTTAGGATGAAAATAGATACAGGAGGATTTTAATATGCAGAAATGGGCCAGAGCATTATATCAGCCGGTGCTTCCTTTGGGGAAGGACGGCAGAAGGATCACAGCCAGCGAGGAACATATCCGTCTTTCCAAGGAAGCGGCAAAGGAAGGAATGGTGCTGTTAAAAAATGAAGGTCACGTACTTCCCCTGGCGAGGGGCAGCCGGGTGGCATTATTCGGAAAGGCAAGTTTTGACTATGTAAAGGGCGGCGGCGGAAGCGGTGATGTGACCGTGTCCTATGTGCGGAATCTTTATGAAGGCATGAAGGAGAAAGCCGATCATGTGACAGTCTTTGAGGAGTTGTCTTCTTTCTACAGGGAAAATGTAAAGGCACAGTATGCGGCGGGAAGCGTTCCCGGACTTACCGTGGAACCGGAGATTCCTGCGGAACTGTTGGGAAAGGCCAGGGCTTTTACGGATACGGCGGTCATTGCCATCAGCAGGTTTTCCGGCGAAGGCTGGGACAGGAGTATACAATCTTCCGATCAGAAGCTTATGCATGTGGAGAGCATGGAGCTTTATGAGGCTGCGGAGAAGATCTTTGAGCGAGGGGATTTTTATTTGAGCCGTGCGGAGGAAGCCATGGTGGACATGGTGAAGAAAGCCTTTCCGAAGGTGATCCTGGTCATGAATGTGGGCGGCATGGTGGATTCTTCCTGGTTTGTGCGGGATCGGGCGATTCAGTCCGTCCTTATGGCGTGGCAGGGAGGGATGGAAGGCGGCCTGGCGGCGGCGGAACTGCTGGTGGGAGAGGGAAACCCCTGCGGCAAGCTGGCGGATACCTTTGCCGGGCGGCTGGAGGATTATCCTTCCAGCGAAACGTTCCACGAGTCGGAAGATTATGTGGATTATATTGATGACATCTATGTGGGTTACCGTTACTTTGAAACCATTCCCAATGCGGCGGGAAAGGTCAACTATCCTTTTGGTTTCGGGTTGTCGTACACCCGGTTTGCCCTGGAAGAAGCTTCGGCGGAACAGAAGGGAGACCATATAGACATCAGGGTGTCTGTGTGCAATATCGGGAATGTTCCCGGCAAGGAAGTGGTGCAGGTCTATTTCAGCGCGCCTCAGGGGATGCTGGGGAAGCCTGCAAGGGAATTGATTGCTTTCCGGAAGAGCCGTCTCCTGGCTCCCGGCGAAACCCAGACCATGGTGCTCAGCTTCCGGTTCAAGGATATGGCTTCCTATGATGATTTGGGTAAGATCGTGAAAGCGGCGTATATCCTGGAGCAGGGAACCTACCATTTCTATGTGGGTACTTCCGTCAGGGATGTGGCGGCGGACTTTGTCATTGAAGTGCCCCAGAATGCTATTGCGGAGCAGCTCTCCAGCAGGCTGACGCCCACTTCCCTGAAAAAGAGGATGCGCGCTGACGGCAGCTTTGAGGAGCTTCCCGTGGGCGAACCAGTTCATACGGATGCAAATGTTTTGAAGCTGCTGTCCCTGGCAAAGACAAACGGCCTTGCACCTGTGGTCAGGGCCCGCGGCAGATATAAGCTGTGGGGAGAGGAAAAGAAGGTTCACACCTTTGACGAGGTGGCGGAAGGAAGCATATCCCTGAAGGAATTTATGGCGCAGCTTTCCGATAAACAGCTGGCAGAGTTATTGGGCGGACAGCCCAACACCGGTGTGGCGGATGTGTTCGGCTTCGGAAACCTGCCGGAGTACGGCGTGCCGAATGTGATGACTGCGGACGGCCCTGCGGGCTTAAGGATCAAACCGGACAGAGGCGTCTGCACCACGGCATGGCCCTGTGCCACCCTGCTGGCGTGCACATGGAACCCGGAGCTGGTGGAACAGGTCGGGGCGGCAGGAGGAGCGGAGGTGAAAGAGAATAATATTGCTGTGTGGCTGACGCCCGCCATCAACATCCACAGAAGTCCCCTGTGCGGCAGGAACTTCGAATATTATTCCGAGGATCCTTATCTGACGGGCAAGCTGGCGGCAGCCATGGTCAGGGGAATCCAGAGCAATCACGTAGGCGCTGCGGTAAAGCATTTTGCCCTGAACAATAAGGAGACAAACCGCAAGAACAGCGATTCCCGCGCATCAGAGAGGGCAATCCGTGAAATTTACCTGAAGGCGTTTGAGATCGTGGTGAGGGAATCGGATCCCTGGTGTATCATGTCCTCCTACAATATTATCAATGGCCGCAGGGCTTCGGAGAACCGTGAACTTCTGGAGGATATCCTGCGGGGCGAGTGGGGCTTTCAGGGCATGGTCACCACTGACTGGTGGACTGCCGGCGAGCATTATAAGGAGACCAAGGCGGGCAATGATGTCAAAATGGGCTGCGGATTCCCCGAGAGATTGCTGGAGGCCATGGAGAAAGGGGTCTTGAGCAGGGAAGAGATGGAAATCTGCGCGGGAAGGATTCTGGAAATGATCCTGAAGTTGGATTAATACCTGTAAACCAGTAAAAAATGAATAGAATTTAAGAAAATTTAATGTTTCCTTTCGTGACATACTATCAAAAATGTGATATGTTGTTAGGAATGATGGCAGAAAGGAATTATGGTATGGCCAGGGAAACCGATAATGAAATGAGACAGATCCAGCAGGGACTGGAGGCGTTTTTGCAGCAGGAGCTTCAGGAGATGGAAGCGGAGGGAATGCAGAGAAAGCAGGAGCCTCAGCTGTATACCATAGACGAAGAGGAAGATGCGGAAAAGGGGTTGGACGTCATAGGAAGTACATCCAGCAGGAAGAAGGCACCTGCCAGAAAACGTGAGAGAGAGGATTATTATATAGAAGACTGGGACAGCCCGCAGAGAGCCGCAGGGACGGGGCAGCGCCGCAGACAGAGTCAGAATGCAACGGCGGGGCGCCGGACGGGACAGGGCGGGAATGCAGCCACAGGGCGCCATGCAGGGCAGAACGGGAATACAGCGGCGGGGCGCCGGACGGGACAGGGCAGGGATACGACGTCCGGACGCCGTCCCAGGGAGGACTATTACGAGGAGCCGGCCTCCAGACGTCGCCCCAGGGAGGACTATTATGAGGAGCCAGCCTCCAGACGCCGCCCCAGGGACGACTATTATGAAAAGCCTGCCAGGTCTTCCCGAAAGTCGGACAAAAAAGGATCCCGGAAAGAGCCTGCGCCTCAGGTGCAAAAGTCCGGTAAGAAACGGGGATCGGCGCTGAAAAAGCTTCTGGCGGCAGCAGTGTGTCTGGTGCTGCTGGCGGGCGGCGGCCTGTATTTTCTGGTGGGCAGTGTATATGGAAAAATGAATTATGAAGCCATTGATTCCGTTGTGGGGAAACCGTTACAGGAGGACGGCGTGGTCAATATCCTGCTGATCGGAAACGACTCCCGCCAGAATGGTGAGGATGGCCGTTCCGATGCAATGATCCTGCTTTCCGTCAGCAGTAAGACCAAGACCATCTATATGACTTCCCTGCTGAGGGATATGTATGTAGATATCCCGGGACACGACGGAAACCGGCTGAACGCGGCATATTCCTATGGCGGCGCGGAGCTTCTGATGGAAACTGTGGAACAGAATCTGGATATTCCCGTGAATCGGTATGTGCTGGTAAATTTTGAAGCCTTTGCGAAGCTGGTAGATGCGGTGGGCGGGGTGGATCTGGAGTTGACCACTGGGGAACTGGATTACGTAAACGGATATCTGCAGGAGTATAATATATTGACGAACCGTCCCCAGGGAACAGACAATGTGGACGCCACGAAGCCCGGACTGGTGCATTTGAACGGTCCACAGGCTCTCGCATACTGCCGTATCCGTTACATTGGAACGGACTTCGGGCGGACGGAGAGACAGAGGAAGGTTCTGACCGCCATTATCCGGAAGCTTCCGGCCGCCATAGGAAATGCGGGGGAACTGATGGACGGTCTGCTGCCTAATCTGACCACCAATTTGACACAGAGCGAATGCTACCGCCTGAGCCTGATGGCAGGAAAGCTGCTGACTTACGATATTGTGTCGGACAACATTCCACAGCCGGGAACTTACAAAGACGCGACAATTCGTAAAATGTCGGTGCTGGAAGTAGATTTTGAGGCCAATATCAAATATCTGAAGGAAAAGATTTACGGTGAGACAGGAGAATGATATACTGTAATGCAGGGTAATGAGAGTTCATCTCATACAAATTTTGAATGAATGCGTGCTGAAAAACGCAGGGAGGTATCAAGATGGATAGTTTTCTGTTTATATTTACAGGGATCATGTGTCTCTATGTGTCCATCAAGACATTCAGTTCCCCGGAACCGAATAAAGTGTTCAATAAATGGCCCATGGAAGTGACGGATGTCAAAAAGTATAACCAGTTCTGCGGCGGATTGATCCTTGGCTTCGGGATTGTGGCAGAAATTACCATTGCCGTTATGATGTTTACCACAGGGATCGTAAGTGTTCTCTGTACTGTGGGCATTATCCTGGAAGCGGTACTGGTGGTATTCATTTATAGGAAGATGGAAAAGAAATTCATGAAAAAACGATAAATACTTGAAAGGTATGGCTATTAGCATGATGTTGAGCAGGGGAAAAATCGTGACAGCCATTTCAGCTGCCGCAGGAGTCTGCCTGATAATGGGCTGTACAAATGATACCCGGGAGGAAGCATCGGCGGCAGTATTGCAGCCCCAGCCATTGGAAAGTGTTGCGGTCTCCGCAGAACCGGCGCCTGTACCCGGCTCCGTGGCAGGAGCTTTTGCGGAGGATGGTTCCACGGGGGAGAGTCCCGCATCGGAGGAGATGTCCGACACCGTGACGATTACCATATCCGCCGCAGGCGATGTGACCCTGGGTACGCACCAGGAACAGGATTACTGGTATTCCTTTCGTCAGGCATATGACCAGGCGGAGAATGAAAGCTATTTCTTTGCGAATGTCTATGATATCTTCAGCACGGATGATATGACGCTGGTCAATCTGGAGGGTCCGCTGACCCTTGCGGAAGAGGCCAGGGAGGGTCAGGTCTACAGCATCAAGGGCGATCCCGGATATGTGAATATCCTTACCGCGGGCAGCGTGGAAGCAGTGAGTATGGGAAACAATCACACGCTGGATTACCAGCAGCAGGGCAGGGAGGATACCATTCGGGCAGTGGAAGAGGCGGGGATCATATACGCCTGCGAGAAGACCGTGGGTATTTACGAGGTCAAGGGTATCAATATCGGTATGATTTCCGTCAATGAGGTGTCCCAGGGCTATCTGGTGGAAGATACTATACAGAAAGGCATTGCGGAATTACGGGAGCAGGGAGCGGATCTGATCCTGGTCAGCTGCCACTGGGGCATGGAGAGGGAATATTATCCGGAGGATTACCAGAAGATCCTGGGAGAAAAGTGCATTGACTGGGGAGCGGATCTTGTGATCGGGCATCACCCCCATGTATTGCAGGGGATCGATGAATATAAAGGAAAATTTATTATATACAGTCTGGGAAATTTCTGCTTTGGCGCGAACCGCAATCCGCCGGACAAGGATTCCATGATATTTCAGCAGACATTCACTTTCATTGACGGAGAGAAGCAGGATGATCAGGAAATCCGCGTCATTCCCTGCTCGGTCAGTTCTGTGCCCGAGCGGAATAATTTTCAGCCGACACCCGCCGTGGGAGAGGAAAAGACCAGGATTATCAGCCGGATCAATGAATTCAGCCTTGAATTTGGGGTTCAGTTTGATGAGGACGGATATATACGGCCTTAGAAGCTGCGGAGTAAGATATTTACTATTTACAGTTTTTAAAACAGAGGCATACAGAGAGTAACCTGAAGACAGTATTGGAACTGAGATGGAGGCAAAAATGGAGAAAAGAAAACTTGAGAAACTGGGAATTGAGACGTCTTTGCTGGGATTCGGCTGTATGCGATTTCCGGTGACGGCCGATGGCGGCATCGACGAAGCGGAAGCGGAGAAAATGCTGGATAGAGCCATTGCCGCCGGCGTCAACTATATCGACACGGCGTATCCTTACCATGGCGGCAAGAGTGAGCCGTTTGTGGGAAAGGTTCTAAAAAAGTATGACAGGAGCAGCTTCTATCTGGCAACCAAGCTGCCGGTGTGGAAGGTGGAGAAGGCAGAGGATGTGGACGCTACCTTTGAGGAACAGCTTTCCAGGCTGCAGACGGATTACATAGATTTCTATCTGATGCATGCACTGAATAAAGAGCGTTTTGACCGGATGCTGGAGCTGGGCTGCATAGAAAGGCTGGAACAGTTGAAGGCGGAGGGCAGGATTCATTATTTGGGCTTCTCCTTCCATGACGACTATGAGACCTTTGAGAGAATCCTGAACCACAGGGACTGGGACTTCTGCCAGATCCAGCTAAATTATATGGATGCCAATGAACAGGCTGGCTTGAAGGGCTATAGGCTGGCGGAGGAAAAGGGCGTTCCCATGGTGGTCATGGAGCCCGTGAAGGGAGGCTCGCTGGCGGCCTTTGCAGAGGATATCACAGGAAGGTTTGGCAGCCTTGACCCGGAGGCGTCCGTAGCGTCATTTGCCCTCCGCTGGGTGGGGAGCCTGCCTAATGTTAAGGTGATATTGAGCGGAATGTCCACCATGGAACAGGTGGATGATAATCTGAAAACCTTCAACACCTTCCGTCCTCTGTCTGAAAAGGAACAAAAGGAGATCGAGGATATTGTGAAGCTGATCAACAGCCGTGTGCAGAACGGCTGTACAGGATGCAATTATTGTATGCCCTGCCCCGCAGGCGTCAATATTCCCGGAAATTTCAGGGTTTGGAATACCTATCATATGTACCAGAATTACGGCATGGTGAAGAACAGATGGGAGAAAGACCTGGGAGAGGCTGCACAGGCGAAGAACTGTGTGAAATGCGGGAAGTGCGAGCAGGCTTGCCCCCAGAAGCTTTCCATCCGGGAGGATCTGGCGAAGGTGCAGGAGGATCTGGATAAGAAAGAATTTATATTAAAGTGACGTATACATAGATACTGGAAGGGGGACAGGGCTGTGGAGAAGGCTTTCAAGCTGGATTTTGAAAACGATAAAATAGGCAGCCTGTATGTGAATTGTTGCGGCTGTTCCCAGACAGAGAGCTTACACAGCTTTGGCCCCGCATCCAAACCGCATTATCTGATTCACTATGTGTTGAGCGGGAAGGGTATTTTCCGCTTTCATGACAAGGAATATCGATTGGAGAAAGGATATGGTTTCCTGATCCAGCCCAATGAACTTGCCTTTTACCAGGCGGACAAGGAAGAGCCCTGGAGTTATCTCTGGGTGGGATTCGGGGGAAGCCGTGCGGAGGAATACCTGACTGCAATGGGTCTTTCCGCCAGGCACCCGATTTTTGCCTGTGACAGGGATCAGGAGCTGTATACCATCGTGCGGGATATGATGGAGCATAATACCTTCGGCGTGGCGGATGATCTGCGGAGAAACGGCCAGCTGGGGGTATTTCTGTCCGTTCTTGCAGAGAGCGCCGGGGTGGTTGCCAGGGATGAGGAAGACAAGGGGAATCAGTATGTGAAAAAGGCGGTATCCTTTATCCAGAGCAATTACTGTAACCCGATCAAGGTCACGGATGTGGCAGACTATGTGTGTATCAACCGGAGTTATCTGTATACTCTTTTCCAAAACTATCTGGGCATGTCCCCCCAGCAGTTTCTGACCACCTTCCGCATTACAAAGGCGCGGGAACTCCTGGACTCCACCTCATATCCCATTGAAAGCATTGCCCTTTCCTGCGGTTACAGCGATGCCCTGGTATTCACAAAGGCATTCCACGCCATGAAAGGGATATCTCCCTCCCAGTACCGTAAGCAGAGCCACCGGGAGAGTTCCAGGGAACAATTGCAAGAGGTAGAGAGCCTGATCGCGGAATTATTGAAGCCGCGTTAATGTCCTGGCATTAAAGGAGAACCATGCAAAAAGATAACCTTTACTTTATCCCCGCGGGGCTTTGGTTCAAGGGAATCAGTTTGCTCTTAAGTCGCCCGGTCTCCTCGGGTAGTACTCCGATTGTCCGCAGATAGTTTACAGGATTGCCGTACTTTTCCCTGAATAATGCAAGAAACCGTGTCATATATTCCGTGTGCGGTATGATGATATTGATATCAATATCCGGGAATTTCTGCCTTGCCAGGGCAAAACGTTCCCGGTTGTATTCCCTGTTGAGCATGTAATTTTCAATGATATCCTCATCGCTTACCCCGGCCAGCAGAAGCAGGATGGCCGATACCACTCCAGTCCTGTCTTTTCCGGCGGAACAATGGAACAGCACGCCACCCGGAGTCAGTGCAATTTGCTTAAAAACCTGTCCCATATTTGCCGCAGCTGCAATCTGCATATAACTGCCCGGGACTGCGGAAGTGGATTCGGGTATGGTGCTGCCCTCCTCGATGGGGATATTGTAGTAGCAAAACTGCGGATCTTCCCTGAATGGACTGGGCATTTTCCGTACATCCGTCTCCCCGCGCATATCGATCACTGTGGTAATCTGTCTGTCCAGCAGATAGGCAATATCCTTTTCGCTTAATTCTTTTGGCGCATCGCTCCGGATCAGCATATGGCAGGGCGTATATCCGCCGTCCTTTGTCCGGTATCCGCCAAGTTCCCGTGTATTCATTGTGGTTTCCAACAGACTTTTTGTGGTTTTCATCATGTCTTTTTCCCGCCTTGCCATATATTATAAGTGCAATTGCAGGCCTTGTAAACAAATGCCGTATTGCTGTTTTACAGAATACAATAAATATAAATGCATAAGTATTTGTTTTTCCCTGCTTTTCCGGATACTATAGTATCAAATCAGGATTTGGCATTTTAGGGGCAATTGTATGCTTATAGGAAGAGAAATGGAATTAAAATATATTGTATATTTCGGACAAACACTATAGCAGCCGTGAAGAACAGGAGGAGTGAATTATGAAAAAGCGTATACTTTCCATTGCAGTCATGATTACAGTGCTGATATTGCTCTGCGGGATCGCGTACCGTGACAATGACCGGTGGCTGGAGACTATGCCGGAAATGTATCTCAAAAAGATATGGGTTGCCAGTGATCATACAGGAGAGTATTATGACGAGTTTTCGTTTTGTTTCCTGGAGATCCGGGATGGGATATGCCGGGGAGGGCTTCAACCGGACAGAGTTTGTCGTGTAAGCGAATGCTTTCAAATGGAGGAAGGCAATCTGGTCTGGAATGACACCAACGTTTTCTCAGGCACCATCCACGGCAACATTGCAGAATGCCAGTTTACGGATCGCTGGAACAGAACCGGCAGTATGAAAATAACATTTATAAACGAGGATGAGATAGAAGTCACAATGTGGTATGGGAAATCGATGGCAGAAACAAAAACCTACCGGCCATATCATATCAGTGATATGCCATATTTCGTATTACAGGCGGAGAAATCCTTCAGCGGGGAGCTGGCCTCAGGTGAAAAGGCTTATGTTGCAGCAGGAATCCATCAATGGAAGAACGCGAAGGCTTTTTTACGTGATGAGCCTTTTGTGGAAGCCTATCTGGTAAATGAAAACCAGGAGATACTTGATATTATTAAATTCAGGGCGGAATATCATTTGGGAATAAAAATAGACGACATTTTTGTGGATGACGTAAATGGGGATGGGTTGGAGGATGTAATAATCAGCGCCTGCTTTATCGACAATGACACGGAGATGGAGATGGAGGGAATGCCGCACATACATCGACTGTTCTTACAATCGGATCTGGGGTTGTTTGAATGGAGATCCATATGGGTTGCGGAGGAAGATCCGATTCTGGGGAAATCTCCCGATGCAAAAGAGGGGACATGGGAGCGGGAGTACCAAAACTGTGTGAGAAGCATGGAGTCAAGGATCAATGGAGAACTGCCATCTATTGACAGGGAAATAAACCAGGATGTAGCGATATGGTATGATTCGCTTAACAGGTTTTGTGAGTTTATAAATACATGTATCGCCTGCCAGCCGGATAATGCAGAGAACATGGAAAGCAGGGAAGATATTTATCGGACGGCAGTCCTTTTGATGACGGAAATGTATGGACAGTGGGGGACTAGCCATGATCCTTACGTATTTCTGAGCGACCATGGTGAAGATACAGAGAAGGTACAGGAGGAGTTCAAGGCGGTAGTCTATGGTCAAAATCCCATCGATGAGGCGATCGATATGTTCCATAAGAAGTTTGACAGTGTGTATTATGTGTCTTATGATGTATCAATGCTGAGAGCGGAGACATGGGAACAAGAGTTTTATCATTGCCTGGATCTGGTAAGGGATCTGGCAGAACAGGCAGATACCGAAAGGCAGGGAAAGACGCTGGAAATGCTGGAGGCATATGAAGCGTTTTTTGCACTGTGGGCGGACAATGAGCAGCTGTGTGCGGAAGCCCAGGGAGGCAGTGGACTGAGAGGATGGATAGGAACAAAAAGATCGGAAGTATTCCGTATAGGCACCATGCTGCTGATAGACGGTTATGAGAGAGCCGGGGGCAGCTATGAATTTCTGTATGACAGCGAAGCGGACAGGCAAAGGCTGACAGAATCTTATTTTGAATATCTGTATACGGATTCCATAATGTCAGACGGTGTTTGGTCACCTGCGGAGGAAAAGCCTGACGACGGTATCCCGGAAGAACTGGTTCAAACATTGTCGGAGGCACTACAAAAGAATACACTTGGGACGCGTATGGCGGAACTGGCCGCAGAATATGTACTGTTACAGGAGGATGAGGCAGCACAATATATCTGGGAGGATACTTCCTGGGTATTGGAAAGCTTCCGCCGTGACTATATAAAAGGCGGTGAGGAGTGGTTTCTTTTCCCAAGGGATAATGATATTGTTGTCCGTCAGGAAACAGGAAGTGAAGGGTACCCGTATTGCTATTATATATTTCCCCGCCAGGGTGACGGATATGGGGCGGCGCTCTGTGCATATGGGGAGAAGGAAGACTGCTGTTTTATCAGCTGGGAGGAGGAAGATTATCTGGTAGCTGCCCAAAGAGCAGAGGGGGAGATCCAGAAAATCTCCGTATACAGTAAGTTCGATGAGAGTCTTGCAAGGGGGAGGCTTGAACTGGAGAAACAGCCGGATGGAGAGATAAAATTGACTTATAATATGTGTGTCAATATTTTTTAAAACCTTTTTTCCGGATAGTAGGTTATATATTATGTAAGCCGCACAGGTGGAAATTTTATGCAAGAGGAACCGCCATGGACGAGCGTCAATGGATATATGCCATCCAGAAGGGAAATAAGCAGTATCTACAGGATATTGTCGAAAAGTATTATGACGATATCTTCCGTTTTTGTACCTTTCAGACAGGAAACAGGGAGGACGCCTATGACCTGACACAGGAAACTTTTCTGAGATTTATCCGGTATGTGGAGGGTTATCGCGACCGTAACCTGAAAGGGTACCTGCTGACCATTGCCATGAATCTGTGCAGGAACTTTCTGACGGAACAGAGCAGGCGGGGAAAGCGGGAAGTCTGCTTTGACCGGAAACCTGACGGTGAAAATTCGGCGGAAAGCGATTCCCTGTGGGATATTTACCGGGCGGAGGACATGCTTTTGGATGAGCCGGTGGAATCTCCGGAAGCAAGGCTGCTGGAAAGGGATGTGCATGACCGCCTGATGGAAGCCTTGTCCTGCCTGCCGCAGATGCAGAGGGAAACATTGCTGTTTCATTATATGTATGATATGAAATACCGGGAAATCGCGAAAATAACCGGGGTATCCGTATCCACGGTAAAGTCCCGCGTGAAACAGGGAACGGAGAAGCTGAGGGGCATCATGAAGAGGGAGGATTTTCTCGATGAGTGAAAAGCGGAAACGAACCATTGACCACCAGATGGTCTGTAGGCAAAAGACCGACAAACAAGAGGCCGACGGTCAGAAGAACAGCAGCGGAATAGCGGCGGGGCATCAGGAGAAAGGCGGAGCGCCAGGAGAAATATGGAAGGAAGCCCTGGATCTAAAGCCGGATCCTCAGGAAAAGCAGATAGCCCTCCTTGCGATTCAGGATGCCATTGAAGCAAAGAGAATCCGAAACATTCCCTCCCCCGCCGAGCTGATCCAGATTCAGCTGCAATACATCACTCCCTCATTCTGGGCGCTTCAGGGAGGGCTGCTTCTCCTTCTGATCCTGCTTTTACACCGGCTGCCGGGACAGAATGCGGAGCTGACGGATTATCTGTGGTGGAGTTCCATAGCGGCGGCTTGGATGGGAGTGCTGTCAAACGGAGTGCTGGGGCGACATTTTTCCTGCAGGATGGCGGAGCTGGAGCAGAGCTGCTATATGAATCTGTCTCAGATGTGGACGATTCGGATGACATTGACTACGGGTGTGGATATCGGTATTCTGACGGTGTTCAGCGGCGGAATCGCAGCGCGCACGGAGACGTTTTTCGGGCGGATCGCAATGTATCTGCTGGTTCCCTTTCTGCTGTCAAACGTCTGTTGTCTGCTGATGATCAGCGCGCTGCGGAGCGGCAGGAGGAAATATACACTGGCTGCGCTGGCTGTGATCACCGCGCTGCTTGCGGTGTCGCCCTGCGTTGTCACGGAGGCCTACACCACCGCTTACCTGTGGGTGTGGTTTTGTCTGCTGGTATTGGGGGCGGCGGTATTTGCAGGACAGATCAAAAGCTGTTACGGCAGAATGACAAGGGGAGAAATGATATGCTGGAATTAAGACTGGAAAAGGTTTCAAAAAATTATGGAAGTAAGAAAGTGGTGGATAGCATTGAATGTGTCCTGTCCCATGGAGTGTACGGACTGCTGGGGGCAAACGGCGCGGGGAAGACGACGCTCCTGCGCATGATCTGCGGAATCCTGGAGATGACAGAAGGCAGGATCCTGTGTGACGGAATGGAGATCAGGAGGATGGGTGCGGAGTACCGCAGGCTGCTTGGGTATCTGCCCCAGAATTTCGGATATTATCCGGAATTTACGGCAAAGAAGTTTCTGCTTTATCTGGCCGCATTAAAGGCGATTCCCAGGAAGGAGGCTGCGGATAAGGTGGGGGAACTGCTGCGGCTTGTGGATCTGGAGGAGGTGAGGGACAGGAAAATCAAGACATTTTCGGGGGGCATGGTGCGCAGGCTCGGGATTGCCCAGGCTTTGCTGGGAGATTCTGAGATCCTCATACTGGATGAGCCTACGGCGGGGCTGGATCCCAAAGAGCGAATCCGATTCCGCAATATTATCAGCTCCTTATCCAAGGATCGGATCATTATACTGTCCACCCATATTGTATCGGACGTGGAGTATATTGCGGATAAGATCCTGCTGATGAAAGGCGGCAGACTGATAGGCACGGGAAATATAGAGCGTCTGCTGACGCAGGTCCGGGGCAGGGTCTGGGAATGCTGCGTCAGGCCGGAGGAGGCGGAAAAGTATCAGGCCCATTTCTCCGTCAGCAACCTGCGAAATACGGAACAGGGCGTAAAGCTGCGAATCGTGTCGGATGTCTGTCCCCTGCCGGATGCCGTGCCTGCGGATCCCGATCTGGAGGATGTATACCTGTATTATTTCCGCGAGAGTCAATGCCCGTTGCCCGCGGCAAAATGTTGATTTCAGGGAGGAGGAAAAACATGATCAGGAAAGAAATTTACCGGATCCTTTCCCGTAGGATTACGCTGTTAGCGCTGGTCGTTTCGACTGCGTTTATGATATATTACGGGACTTTCCATATTGCGGAGGAGACAGTGATCGGCAATGGTGAGGTCTACCGGTATGGCGAGGCCGTGGCACGGGATAAAATGATAACGGAAGAGTATGCCGGCCCGTTGACCATGGAAACCGTGCAGGCAATCTGGGAAAAGTACGGCGTGTCGGTGAATCCGGAGAATACCACGAGAAAGGAGGAGCAGGTGCGGCTGGCGGTACAGGGAGGTTATGCCAATTATTGTAATGGTTTTGTGACAAGAATGTTTACTGACCGTATCACCCTGGAGAACGGGGAAGAAGTCCTGGTGCTAAAGGGAGAGGAAGAACTGGCAAAGAGCCGTTATCTGGACGGAAGCTATACCTTCGGTTATGTGGGCAAGGGCTGGAGCTGGTATTGGGAGCAGCTGCTTTTGACACTTATACTGACCTCCATTGTGGTTATTATTGGGTTTTCGCCGGTATTTTCGGAAGACTACGCTTTCCGGACGGCTGACATAGTCCTGCCCACGGTCAGGGGACGCTGTCAGATATGGGGATTGCGCACAGGCGCCGGATTTCTCTTTGCCTCGGTCTATTACTGGATCATGAGCGCCTACACGTTCCTGCTGAATTATGCCATTTATGGCGGGGGCGGACTGTCTGTAAGCTGTGGACTGACCTTTCTGGGCTATGACTGGACGAGGGACAGCGATCCCATGTGGATGGCGCTTTTGATTATGCATCTGGCCGGATGGTTTTCCATGCTGGCGCTGGTTTTGCAGATACAGATGATTTCGTCCAGATGTAAGTCAAGCTTTATGTCTCTGCTGTGGTGTCTTGCCGCTTATCTGGGTCCCATTGCAGTGGTAAATACCATATTAAACAATTTTCCGTTCAGTGAAATGATCAAATGGCTGAAATATTTCTGCTACAGTATGCCCCTGTCCTTTCCGGGAATGTTTTCCCAGGCACCCCTGCTGTCTAAGAGAGTGCTGATTCTGTTTGCCCTGGGTACGGCTGTAGCTGCCGGTGTGCTGGGCGCGGCGGGCTGGAGCAGGCACCAGGTGAAGAATTAGGGGAACGCTTCAGCGTTCCCCTAATTCCTCCCAGTCTTCCCCATAATAGGCTTCCATTCTTTTTTTCCATTCTTCCTCTTCATAGGATTTGCAAATTGAAAAAGGTGAAAAACGATCACCGGTCAGGCCGTCGATAACAGCATTATAAAACTCTTCAGGATCAAAGTGGTATTTGACAGAGCTTTCATAGACACAAAATTCCTGCTCGATCTGTTCTCTGCATTCTTCTAACTCCTCCCTGCTCATACGAGTGTATGGGGATTCGCTTTCCTCCGGCTGCCTGTTTTGCGCTTCCTCTTCTAAGAGTTTTCCCTGTTGAATCGGATCATTTGCGCCGCATCCTGTAAATATGGCCAGCAATATAACTGACAAGAACAATATAAATTTATAGTGCTTTCTATTTTTGTGTTTTCTCAATCCTTGCACCTCCGACACCTGTAAAAACCCTTTTTTATTCTGGTTATAATATCACTCTAAGCTATTGCCTCAATTCTGTCAATAACCGCATTCGGTATTCCTTTTTAAGCTTTCTTTGCAGACAGCCTACTTGGAAATTGTAAAATAACATTTTGACAGGTTCAAAAAACAAATGGGTGTGGTAATCCATTTGTTTTTTTGTAT
Organism: uncultured Lachnospiraceae bacterium; assembly: GCA_948473115.1. Lineage (GTDB taxonomy): Bacteria > Bacillota > Clostridia > Lachnospirales > Lachnospiraceae > Acetatifactor. The sequence continues at coordinate 16,460 of CAOKWI010000041.1, forward strand.
AATAGAAATAGAACCATGGAAATTGCGGGGCGGCCTCCATGGTGGAGGCACAAGAATATTTTGTATCGTCGGATACGGATAGGAGAGGGTATGAAAGACATTATTTTAAAGAAGTTTGTGGAAGTGTTTGGGGATGCGGGGGATGCAAGAGCCTATTTTGCACCGGGGCGTGTGAATCTGATCGGAGAACATACCGACTATAACGGCGGTCATGTGTTTCCCTGTGCGCTGACCATCGGTACTTATGGGGTGGCCAGAAGGAGGACGGACAATAAGCTGAGATTCTTTTCCATGAATTTCGAGCGGCTGGGTGTGATTGAATCCTCCCTGGAGGAGCTGGTTCCCTCCCAGGGAGCGGGATGGACGAACTATCCCAAGGGTGTGATGTGGGCATTTGGGGAAAAGGGCATGAAGATTCCCTGCGGCATGGATCTGCTGTTGAACGGAAACATTCCCAACGGTTCAGGGCTATCCTCCTCTGCTTCCGTGGAGGTGCTGACGGGTCATATTTTAAGAGACTTTTTCGGTTTCGATGTGAGCAACCAGGATCTGGCGCTGATCGGTCAGTACGCGGAGAACCATTTTAACAAGGTCAACTGCGGTATCATGGATCAGTTTGCCATTGCCATGGGAAAGGCGGATCACGCTATTTTTCTGGACACGGCAGACCTGTCCTATGAGTATGCGCCTATCGCCTTAAAGGGAGCGAAGATCGTCATTGCGTGCAGCAACAAAAAGCGTGGACTGGGAGATTCCAAGTATAATGAACGCCGCAGCGAGTGCGAGGCGGCGCTGGCGGAGTTAAAGCAGGTTACGGAGATCGATTCCCTGGGCGATCTGGACGAGGAGGCTTTTGAGAAATACAAGTCTGCCATCCAGGATGAGGTGCGCGTGAGAAGGGCGAAGCACGCCGTATATGAGAATCAGCGCACCATCCGGGCGGTGAAGGCTTTGAAGGCCAATGACGTGGAGCAGTTCGGCCAGCTGATGAACGCCTCCCATGTGTCCTTGAGGGATGACTATGAGGTAACGGGTGTGGAACTGGATACCCTGGTGGAAGAGGCGTGGAAGATTGACGGCGTCATTGGTTCCCGCATGACAGGGGCAGGTTTCGGCGGTTGTACGGTCAGCATTGTGAAGGATGAGGCCATCGATACCTTTATTGAAAAGGTAGGAACAGCATATAAGGAGAAAATCGGATACGCGGCGGACTTCTATGTGGTAGAGATCGGGGACGGCCCCAGGAGCCTGTAAACGAATCGATTATGTATGATAAAATGACAGAAAGGGAGAAATTAATATGAGTGTGGAATTGAATTTCTGGAAATATAAAGAGGGAGTTATGCACGATGATGAAAGGATTTACAGGCAGGCGTGTTGTGACGGCGAGTTGGTTGCAGAGCTGGAAAGCCTTCCTGTAGATGAGATCCTTGACAAGATCGCGTCTGCTTTTTCTGATTGGACTGTTCGGAATAAGAGAGATTATGAGAAAGAGGGCAGGGGCGCCTTTGAAGTTTTTACAACCTCACAGATCGTAAGGTTTGACTGCTATAGTATGCAGGAAGCCGATATGAACTCTCTTATGGATCTTCTAATTGATTTTGGCTGCCCATTGTATGACCCGCAAATAGAAACAAGATTTGACGGATGGACAGATAGATAGTAGATTTCCTGTAATGATTTATGCTGGCACAATACTCACGGTAAATTTCATTGACCGTGAACATAAAATGATATGGAAACGGAAGAAAGGAGAGGGTGCGGATATGATTCAGACAGATATCAGAAAATTAGTCGCTTACGGTGTACAGACAGGTCTGGTGCCGGAGGAGGATGTGATTTTTACGACCAACAGGCTTTTGGAGCTATTTGGCCTGGAGGAACTGGAGGAGGCTTCGGGCGAAGCTTCCATGAGCGTGGAGGAACTGGAGGAGGTGCTTCACAGCATGTGCGATTATGCTGTGGAGCAGGGAATGATTGAGGACAGTATCGTGTACCGTGATCTGTTCGACACGAAGATCATGGGCATGCTGATGCCCCGGCCCAGCGAGGTAATACATAAATTCCGCCATCTGTATGAAAAGGAATCCCCGGAGGCGGCTACGGATTATTACTATAAACTCAGCAGAGACTCTGATTACATCCGCAGATACCGTATCTGTAAGGATATGAAGTGGGTCGCGCCCACAAAGTACGGTGATCTGGATATCACCATCAATCTTTCCAAGCCGGAGAAGGATCCCAAGGCCATCGCGGCGGCGAAGAACGCAAAGCAGTCGGGATATCCCAAGTGCCTGCTTTGCAGGGAGAACGAGGGCTATGCGGGACGCGTCAACCATCCTGCCAGACAGAACCACAGGATCATTCCCGTGACCATCAACGGCAGCCAGTGGGGCTTCCAGTACTCACCCTATGTATATTATAATGAGCATTGCATTGTATTCAATTCCCAGCATACGCCCATGAAGATCGAACACGCTGCGTTCTGCAAGCTGTTCGACTTTGTAAAGCAGTTTCCTCACTATTTTGTGGGATCCAATGCCGACCTGCCCATTGTGGGCGGCTCTATCTTAAGCCATGACCACTTCCAGGGCGGGCATTATGAGTTTGCCATGGCAAAAGCGCCTGTGGAGAGGACGTTTACCGTGAAGGGATTTGAGGACGTGGCAGCAGGCGTGGTGAACTGGCCTATGTCGGTGATCCGTTTGAGCGGCATTGACACGGAACGCATCATTGCCCTGGCGGACGTGATCCTGGAGAAATGGAGAGGTTATACGGATGAAGCCGCCTTTATCTATGCGGAGACGGACGGGGAGCCTCACAATACCATCACTCCCATCGCCAGGAAGCGGGGAGATAACTATGAACTGGATCTGGTGCTGCGCAATAATATCACCACAGAGGAGCATCCCCTGGGTGTATACCATCCCCATGCAAAGCTGCACCACATCAAGAAAGAGAACATCGGACTGATCGAGGTCATGGGTCTTGCAGTGCTTCCCGCCCGCTTAAAGAGTGAGATGGCGAAGCTGAAGGACGCCATTCTCGCGGGAAGCGACCTTCGCCAGGACGAAGAACTTGCGAAGCACGCCGACTGGGTGGAGGAATTTTCTCCCAAATATGAGAAAATAGATGCTTCCAACATTGACGGCATCATTGAGAAGGAGATCGGCCTGGTATTCATGGAAGTGCTGGAGGACGCGGGAGTCTATAAGAGGACGCAGGAGGGCCAGGCGGCGTTTGACCGGTTTCTGGAAAGCCTGTAAAAATGTTAGAAGCAATTCTGATTCATATTTAGCAATTTCTGTTCACGGCAAAGGTTATCTGGTAAAAAGAAGCATATAATCCCACGAAATTGTGATATTTCGTGGGATTTGATCTTGGTTCAAAAAGAATTCTGCCGTGTAAGGCTACACAGGCTGTTTTCCGTATTTTTTCAGGCAGTTCCTCGCCTCTTCAAGGGACAGCCCAATCTTTTTCTGGATTTTCTGTAGGATTGTCTCATCATCCAATCCGTCCTCCCGCCCCAGTTCAATGAGCATCTTTGCCTGTCCCTGCTGTATACCCTGACGCATCCACTTCTCGGATTCTGTTTCAATGATAGTCCCGCCCATGACCTTCACCAGCCTTTCTTCGTTTTGGTTCCCGTTTGTGATGTGTGTAATAATAGTATTTACAAATCCCATAAGATCTATCAATTCTGCATCGGACAGTTCGCCTGCTTCCCGTAGCCGCAGTAACTCATCCCTGAAGTAGGTCAGATCACTGATAACATGGTCTATCCCTCCCTTCGCCAGTATTTCCTTTTCGTACCTTGCCACATAGAAAGGGATATATGGAAACAGTCTATTTTCAACAATGCTTTCCTTTGAGAACTGTTCCAGGATCACATTGTCGGATTCGTAGGTTACCGTCTGTCCGTCCGGGAACGTGAACGTGACGGACGTTTTTGGTGGTGTGTTATCCGACCTTTTGATGTAGATGATGGTAAATGCCGGCATTGGGATGACAGCATGGCCGATATCCCATAGGGCAGACTGTCTTGCAGTGATGAAGGCATACTCGGCGATCCTGATTGCCATGGAATTATCCTGGTAACTCTGGCATTCCAGTAAATAGGTCTCATTTCCAATCCGCAGCAGGAGATCCGAGATCTGCTCCTCTATTTCGACGCTGCCGTCCGTTGTCTCATTTTTGGTCAGGTATCCCTCGGAGGGCAGCACCGATATCTCCGTATCCAGAGGGTAGTTTTTTCCGAACGTGATATTGATTACGGGAATGAACAGCCTTTTATGTCTGCTTTTCATGGTCTTGAACACGTTGTCGTAATCCGGTGTCTTTTTCTGCATATTGTCATCCTTTCAGGGGACAGAATCACCTCTTTCCGCGAAATCGTCTTTACATTATTATACCGTGTCTGTTGTATCCTGACAATAACCAAAAGGTGTATCTCCTGTGAACTGTTACTGTGAACTCCAACTGTACCAAATAAACAGGTATGAAAAATGCCTGCCATGTGGTACAATGATTCTGTCAGTCGATAAAGCTGACTGATACCTGGAATCCTTGCTGGCGGGCAGCAAAGAAGGTTTCCATGGTAAATTTCTTTGACCGTGAGTATAAATATATCGCGACAGGAAAATAAGGAACAGATTCATCCGGGATGCCGGAAAGGAATACGATTTGAAATTTTTGCTGACAGCCATCAACGCAAAATACATACACTCCAACCCCGCCATATACAGCCTGCGCGCTTATGCGGGGGAGGAGCTGCGGCAATCGATAGAGCTTGCAGAGTACACCATTAACCAGCCGGTGCAGGAGATCCTGGCGGACATTTATTGCCGGAAGCCTGATGCCATCGGCTTTTCCTGCTATATCTGGAATTGGTGCATGGTGCAGGAACTGCTGGCGGAATTACCGAAGGTGCTGCCTGACACGCAGATCTGGCTGGGAGGTCCGGAGGTATCCTATGATGCGGATAAGCTTTTGGAAAAATTCCCCTGTGTAAAAGGTATTATGGTGGGAGAGGGAGAGACTGTCTTCCGGGAATTGATGGCGTATTATGTCTGTTTGGGAGTAGCGCAAGTACCCGCCTCCTCCATAACGGCGCCGGCGCACCTGGAGGATGTGCCGGGACTCTGTCTCAGAAGCGGCTACACCCGGCCGCAGGCGCCGGCGGATTTAAGTGCGATTCCTTTTTTGTATGAGGATCTGACGCCTTTTACCAACAGGATCATTTACTATGAGACAAGCAGAGGCTGCCCTTTCAGGTGCAGTTACTGTCTGTCGTCCATTGATAAGACGGTTCGTTTCCGCGATATAAATACAGTGAAAAGGGAACTTCGGTTCTTTCTGGACCATCAGGTAAAGCAGGTGAAGTTTGTGGATCGAACCTTTAACTGTAAGCGGGAACACGCCATGGAAATATGGCAGTACATTTACGAACATGACAACGGTGTCACGAACTTTCACTTTGAGATTTCCGCGGATATCCTGCGGGAGGAGGAGATTGTGCTTTTGAATCAGCTGCGTCCGGGGCTGGCACAGCTGGAGATCGGCGTGCAGACCGTAAATCCTGAAACGCTGCGGGCAATCTGCCGGAATATGGACATTGACAGGCTGGAAGCCAATGTGGCGGCGATCCGCAGAGGCAGAAACGTTCATCTGCATCTGGATCTGATCGCGGGTCTGCCCTATGAGGACTACGGCAGTTTCAGGCATTCTTTTGACAGGGTGTACCGCATGAAGCCGGAACAGCTGCAGCTGGGCTTCCTGAAAGTATTGAAGGGCTCCCTGATGCATAAAATGGCAGAGGAATACAGAATCTATTATCTGGACAACCCGCCCTATGAAGTGCTCTATACAAGGTGGCTGTCCTATGAGGATGTGCTCCGGCTGAAAGGGATTGAGGAAATGGTGGAGCTGTATTATAACAGCAGCCAGTTTACGCACACCCTGCCTGTGCTGGAGACCGCGTTTGAAAGTCCCTTTGCCATGTTTGAAGCCCTGGCGGATTTTTACAGGGAAAAGGGCTATTTCACGAACAGCCCTGCCAGAGCCTACCGGTATCAGGTTTTGCTGGAATTTGCCGGCCGGTATGACGAAACCAGGGAGCAGGTATACAGGGAACTTCTGACCTATGATTTGTACCTGCGGGAGAACCTGAAAAGCAGGCCTGACTTTACAAAGGACCTGACATCCTATAAGGACAGGATCAGGGAATTCCTTCGAATGGCAAACCGACAGAGAAGCCTGACTCATATAGAGCCATTTCAGTACCCGGTCTGGGATGTGGAAGCGGTAAATGCCGGAGAAAAAAATGAGGAAGACGAATTTGTGCTTTTTGATTATACGATGCGCAACCCGCTCACATATGAGGCGGCGGCAGAAATAATGAATTTGGAGGTTAAATGATATGGTGATTCGGATCGGAACAGAAAAGGACAAGGAGTGGATTCTGGAAAAATACCCATATACTTCCGCTGTGATACGTCAGGGCGGCAGTTTGGTGGTCGCATGTGAACAGGAGGAAATAGCGGGCTTTTCCTGGTCGTTCAGGAGGGATATCCCGATTGCAGTCGGTAAAACAGAAGATTTTATCAATGTCATTGAAGTCTTTGACGAAGGACACAGATGCAAGGGCATTGCCAGCATGATTGTCCAAAAGTGCATAGAAGTGGCAAGGGAAAACGGAAGCTATCAGGTAAGGGCATATTGTGATGCAAATAATATTCCGTCGCATATGCTTTGGGTGAAAAACGGTTTTTCGGTGTCACCTGTCAAAATGGATAATGGCCAGATTGCTGGCTCGTATGTCGCTTACGTGCTTTAATACAGGACAGGAGTAAGGCTGCAAATAAGAAACTGCTGTAATCCCCACAAATACTGGAATTACAGCAGTTTTACATGCCGTGCTTATTATGTGTTGTCTGTCAGCCGGGAATTCCCTTCCGGCGAAATCACATGATGTCTAAAAGGATGTTGTCAATTTCCTCCCACTCGTCACTTTCCAAAATGCCCTCGGAATAATTCAGAAAATACCATTTGGAGGTCGGTTCCTGAAGCTGTGTCTCCTCCACTCTGTCCCTGATTGCGTCCAGAACGATTTCCGCAAAGACCTGATCTATCTCCGCAACCTGGCTTTCGGAAAGGCTGTCTGCGTCAACCCCTGCGTATCTGCTCTGTAATTCGCTGACTGCCTGGTCGAGGTCGTCATCTATCAGGTCAATATAATCCGTGGGATAAAGATCAATGTCCAGCCTTCCATGCTCTCCCGTGACAGACACTTCTGTAATCTCCCACTTGATCTTGGAGAGAACCTGACGGGCGATTTCCCTGAATTCCTCAACAGTCGCTTCCTCGAGCGCTTCCTCGTCTATGCCCGCATAATAGATGAGGTAGGAAGCATAATAGTTTACCTCATACTCATATAAGGCTTCCGCCTCCTCCTGCGTGCTGAAATGATTCTCCACATACTCGCTGAAGTCGCCGTGGAAGGCTGATTTCAATGAAGAATCAATATACCTTCTACAGCCATCTTCCCCGCTGGCATTTTCATAAAACTCCGCCCATTCCGAGGTGGAATTGATCTGAAAGCTCACAGCTGAAAACGGATCAATGGTATAGTCGTTGTCAAATGCGTCCAGCTCTATCTGGCATTCCCAGTTATCCTCCGTTGTATAATTATAAAAGGCCTTAAAGAAACCGTTGCCCGATTCATCAGCATCGGGATCCCCATAGGCGGCGCGAATGTCAGCCGGTTTGCTGCTTTTATTGATGCCTGAGGGTAACACAAATTTTAAATCCTGGGTTGTGGAGATATACAAATATGAAACAAGGCATTCTTCGGGCTTTGCGTCTTTGTCAGAAATATTGAGGACGCGGACTCTCACATATTCGTCGTTTTCGTTAAAGAGTTCAAATTCGGTGGACTCATATCCCGATTCCAGCTTAAAGCTGTCCTTATTATCGTAGCTGTTGGAAATATGCCATCCCCTGCCCAGCCAGTCAGACAACAGCATTGGGAAGGTATAGACCTCTCCCTCCAGGACAAATTCGCCGCTTCTGATCTCCCCGCCCAGTTGGGCTGCACCTTCTTCGATCCATTTGTCCTTCTGAAAGATGTCTCCATTCAGTCCGCAGGCCGTCATCTGAAGGCATAACACCGCACATAAAACCATCAAAAGCATTTTTTTCATTTCCATCTTCTCCTTTTCTTTTTCATTATAGTTATCCGGACTGTTAAGGAAACGCTGATTAAAACGTTTCCCGCAAGCCAACTTGTTGGCTTTGGGACTCTGCGTTGCGAAGCAACATTTACTCCTGCAAATCCGTGCGCATCCGCCGGAGGATCTGAGGAAGAGATGATTTAATCAGCGCTTCCTTAGACATACTATTGGCAGGGTAACACATAAAATAGAACAGGAAACAGCATTGGTTCCCCGCCCGTATTTCAGATGTCCGGATAAGTTTCCTTTAAATGATTCAGGATGATACTGCGGTTGGAGGAGCGCAGTCCGTCGGCAGTGTCCTTCAGCCATTGGATCTTTTCACTCTCCCGCCGGGACACATAGTAGTCCGCCAGCTGATAGTAAGTGCGGCTGATGTCTGTCCGGGTGCTGACGGCGAACTCCATGAGAATGGCAGCTTCATCCGTATAGCCTGCAGTAATCAAGGTATCCGCCCATTTTTGCAGTGTGCGGACCAGAAGGGTATAATTCTGGTCGTATTCGGTCAGAACGGTAATATTGGCGGTGCCGTATTCCAGTTTCAGATCCGTGTTAGACAAGCCGGTCAGGTTGACAATCTTCTGGGCTGTCAGGGATTCCATAAGGCCGATGCATTCCAGCACGGTTTCGTCTTCCTGCATGATATGGGTTGGAAAAGTCTCCAGAGGAACCTGGATGTAATTCAGATTGTCAAGGGGTTTCCTGCGGACGGAATTTGCCAGCCTTTCCCGCTCCCAAAAGCTTTTTTCATTGTTCTGCCGGATCTTGTTCTGCCGCTTGATACGGACGGACAGAAAGAGAATAAACACAATTAAACTTGCCAAAAATACTAAATTCATATATAATATCCTTTCAGAGTTTTAATCTATTTAAGGAGATGCGGAGTCATGTTTCGTTTGAATCATAAAAAGACCAGGCAGCGTGTGTCGGCTGTGATCATTGCCATAATCGTGATTGCGATGATCATTCCCACTTTAACATATTTTTTTAATTAATTCAATGAGGGGGCTGATTATGAAAAAAATATTTAGAAAAGGAATCCTTGCGTCTCTCGTGATGATCTTGATGCTTTCTGTCGGGATCACAGCCCACGCGGAGGAAAAGGGAATCATTAAGACCGGTATATTTGCCGGGAATATCGAATTGTCCGGTATGAGCGCCGAACAGGCGGAAGCGGCTTTAACTGCATATATAGACGGACTGCGCGGGACGGAGATCACCCTGCTGGCAGGGGGGAACCATCCGGTGGTGGTGACCGCAGGCGACCTGGGGATCAGATGGGGCAATCCGGAACTTGTCAGCGAGGCGCTGGAGGTGGGCACCCATGGGAATGTCATCGAGCGGTATAAGATCCTGATGGATCTGGAACACGAGAACCTGGTGTATCCCATTGAACTGGATTTTGATTTTCAGACGATCAACGACATATTGACCAACGAGTGTGTGAAATATGACGTAGAGGCTGTCAATACCGGCCTGAAACGTGAAAACGGCGAATTTAAGGTGGTGGAGGGACAGACGGGGTATTCTCTGGATGTGGAGGCGTCCATTGACCTGATCTATGATTATTTGACCACGGAATGGGATCATAAGCCCTGCCAGATTGCCCTTGATGTCACTGTGGAGGAGCCTAAGGGCAGTGCAGAGGAGCTGGCGCAGGTGACGGATGTGCTGGGTACTTTTACCACCTCTTATACCTCATCGGGTTCTGCCCGCAGCGCCAATGTGGAGAACGGCTGCCGTCTGATCGACGGGATCACGTTGTATCCAGGGGAGGAATTTTCCACTTATGAGGCGGTTGCGCCCTTTACGGAGTCAAACGGCTATTATATGGCGGCATCCTATGTCAACGGCAAGGTAGTGGACAGCCTAGGCGGCGGGATCTGCCAGGTATCCACTACGCTGTACAATGCGGTCCTGCTCTCCGAACTGGATGTCACGGAGCGGCATAACCATTCCATGATCGTAACTTATGTACACCCCTCCGCCGATGCGGCGATCGCGGAGAGCTCAGGCAAGGATTTCAGGTTTGTCAATAATCTGGAATATCCGATTTATATCGAAGGCTATACGGAGAATAAAAGGATTACTTTCAACATATATGGAAAAGAAACCCGTGACCCCGGACACAAGGTTAGTTATGAAAGTGAAGTGCTGGAGGTGATTAATCCGCCCGCAGACAATCTGATTGCGGACGCTTCCCAGCCCGTGGGATATGTGGTTGTCACAGAGAGCGCCCATATCGGATATAAGGCAAGGCTCTGGAAGGTTGTGACGGAAAACGGCGTGGAGGTCAGCCGTGAGCAGATCAACAGCAGCAGCTATAAGATGACACCAAGGAGCGCTGTGGTAGGAGTGGCCACCGGTGACGCGCATGCTTATGAAGAGATCATGGCTGCCATCGGCACAGGAAGTGTGGATCATGTGAGAAATGTGGCCGCCATACTGACGGCACCGCCGCAGTATGAGGACGACGATGACGAATAAAGATTTGGAAATAAACGCAGGGGTTTCAAAATGAAGGTCGGGAAAATATCGGCAAATATTTTAAAACGTTCTGTCCTGAGACAGATCCATAGAAGGAGAGAAGAAGTGGTAAATGGCGCAGGCATGGGGGAGGACTGCGCCGTTTTCTCTTTTTCCGGCGACACTTTGACAGTATCCTGTGTCCAGGAGGCGGCACTGGCGGTATCGGCTACGGCAGCGGAGGGATCAGATGATGCGCGGAAGGCTGTGCTGCTCGGACCGGAGGGATCAGATGATGCGCGGAAGGCTGTGCTGCCCAAACCGGAGGAATCAGACAGCGCAGGCAGGACGTATCCCGCAGAACAGCGAACCATGTCCCGGCTGATCCAGAAGTGTGCCAATAATCTGGTGGCGCGGGGAGCGGAACCCACAGCCGTCCTGATCACCCTGCTGCTGCCGGAGGATCTGGAAGAACCGGATTTAAAGGAACTTATGGCGGAGGCGGAGAGGACCTGCGACCGGTTACATATGCAGATTGCAGGAGGACAGACCAGGGTTACGTCGGCTGTGACAGTGCCATACGGAGTGGTCACGGGGATTGGGAGCATACCGGAAAAGGGATACAAAAGCCTAAAAGCCCCGGCGCCGGGGCAGGATGTGGTGATCAGCAAGTGGATCGGCCTGGAGGGTACCGCCTGTCTGGCGAAGCTGCACCGGGGGAAGCTTCTGGAGCGTTATCCGTCCTGGCTTGTGGAGGAAGCGGCAGGTTTTGACAGGTTTCTGTCCGTGATACCGGAGGCCGCCACCGCCGTGAAGTCCGGCGTGTGCGCCATGCATGATGTTTCCGAGGGCGGCATTTTCGGAGCACTCTGGGAACTTGCGGAGGGTGCAGGCGTTGGACTGACCATTGACCTGAAGAAACTGCCTCTGCGGCAGGAAACCGTGGAGGTATGTGAGTATTGTAACGTGAATCCCTATGAACTGCTGTCCGGCGGGTGTCTTCTGATGACAAGCGAAGACGGCGCCACGCTGGTGTCCGCCCTTGAGGCGGAGGGAATCCCTGCGGTGGCGGTGGGCAAGGTGACGGACAGCAATGACAGGATCCTGATCAATGAGGAGGAGATCCGCTACATGGATCGTCCTAAGCGGGATGGGATTTACGGGATATAAAAATAAGCGCAGGGAAGGGTGTATACATACCTTTTTGAGCAGCGCAGAAATGAGGAGAAGAATGAGAGAAGAGTTATTGACCGTGATTGAAAAGAACAGCCGCATTGACTTAAAGGAGCTTGCGGTGATCCTGGGGGTACAGGAAGTGGATGTGGTGAATGAACTGGCGGCGCTGGAGGCTGAGGGTGTGATCTGTGGCTATCACACGCTGATCGACTGGGAGAAGACCAGCAATGATAAGGTATCCGCGCTGATAGAGGTGCGTGTCACGCCCCAGAGAGGGCAGGGCTTCGACAGCGTGGCGGAGCGCATTTACCGTTATCCGGAGGTGCGCAGCGTATACCTGATGTCCGGCGGCTATGACCTGATGGTCATTCTGGAGGGAAAGACCCTCCGCGAGGTTTCCAGCTTTGTGTCCGATAAGCTTTCCACACTGGACACGGTATTGAGCACGGCGACCCATTTTATCTTAAAGAAATACAAGGATCACGGGACTGTGCTTTCCCAGGTCCGGGAAGATGAAAGGGAGATGATTACGCCATGAGAAATCCGTTAGCAGAGAAAGTAGTAGAGATCAAGCCCTCCGGTATCCGCAAGTTTTTCGATATTGTGAGCGAGATGAAGGATGCCATATCCCTGGGTGTGGGTGAGCCTGACTTTGACACGCCCTGGCATATCCGGGACGAGGGTATTTATTCTTTGGAAAAGGGAAGGACATTTTATACCTCCAATTCCGGTCTGAAGGAACTCCGACAGGAGATCTGCAATTATATTCACAGGAAACATGGTGTTGCCTATGATCCCATGGCGGAAGTACTGGTCACCGTGGGCGGATCGGAAGCCATAGACGTAGGGCTTCGCGCCGTGATCAATCCCGGTGACGAGGTGCTGATTCCCCAGCCCAGCTTTGTCTCCTATGAGCCCTGTGCCATCCTGGCGGGGGCAAGGCCCGTGATCATTGACTTAAAGGCGGAGAATGAATTTCGGCTGACGGCGGAGGAACTGGAAGCGGCCATTACCGACAAAACCAAAATATTGATTCTGCCTTTCCCCAACAATCCCACCGGTGCCATTATGGAGCGGAAGGATCTGGAGGCCATCGCGGAGGTGATTCTCAGACATGACATTTTGGTGATGTCTGATGAGATTTATGGGGAACTGACCTATAAAGAGAAGCATGTGTCCATTGTGGAGCTTCCCGGTATGAAGGAACGTACCATATTGATTAACGGCTTTTCCAAGGCGTATGCCATGACGGGATGGCGGTTGGGCTATGCCTGCGGTCCCAAAGAGATCCTGCAGCAGATGACCAAGATCCATCAGTTCGCGATTATGTGCGCCCCTACCACCAGCCAGTATGCGGCGGTGGAGGCTTTGAAGAACGGGGATGACGACGTGGCGGAAATGCGCACGGCCTACAACCAGCGCAGACGTTTCCTGATGAACGCGTTCCGGGAGATGGGACTGGAATGCTTTGAGCCTTACGGCGCCTTTTATATGTTCCCCTGCATTAAGGAATTCGGCATGACCAGCGATGAATTTGCAACAAGGTTCTTAGAGGAAGAAAAGGTGGCGGTAGTGCCCGGCACGGCCTTCGGGGACTGCGGCGAGGGATATCTGAGGATTTCCTACGCCTATTCCCTGGAGAAATTGAAGGAGGCAATCGGCAGACTGGAACATTTTGTCGAAAGGCTGCGTTCTTCTCACTGAATGTTTGTGCCGTTTCGGCAGCACAAACAAACAAGCAATGAGGAGCAAGAACACAGATGCATATTATCTTACATCAGCCGGAAATACCGGGAAATACCGGAAATATCGGACGTACCTGTGTGGCCACAGGTACGTCCCTTCATCTGATCGAACCGCTGGGATTTCGTCTGGATGAAAAGTCCATCCGACGCGCGGGAATGGACTACTGGGAGCATCTGGAAGTGACCAGGTATGTGAATTTTGCGGAATTTCAGGAAATGCATCCAGGTGCGAAGATCTGGATGGCGACCACGAAGGCGAGAAGAGTCTATACGGAAGCGGCTTATGCGCCGGATGACTACATTATGTTCGGCAAAGAGAGTGCGGGGATTCCTGAGGAAATCCTGGTGGAACATGAGGAAAACTGCATCCGGATTCCCATGCTGCCCGCTATCCGCTCCCTGAACCTGTCCAACTCCGTGGCAGTCGTATTATACGAGGCGCTGCGGCAGCAGGGCTTTGGGCAGATGCAGAAGGAGGGCGAACTGCACAGGCTGCATTGGGAGTGACGGACGCCGCATTCAGATAAAAAGCTGCCTGTACTGCGGGTACTCGCTCAGAAACCGGTCAATGATCTCCGGGTGTTCCCAATAGTGCATGGGATAGACCTTTTTCACATCGACCTGTTGCAGAAAATATAAGATCCCCTGGGCATAGGCATCTCCCAGCCTGGGATCCAGGGGTAAAAAGGCGGCGTCCATTGTGCGGCCTTTTAATTTGTTGATCTGGGCGCGGTAGCTGCCCCGCATCTGCTTCCGTTCCTGCTCCGTGTCCGTATCCGTGCCCCAGTCGTTCAGGTCGCCCGCGTGGAAAATGGTGCCTTCCGCGCATTGCAGCAGAAAAGCGACGCCGCTGTCCGTGGAGAGCAGTGTTTCCAGGTGCGTGCCACAGGGAAGCGCGTATTCCTGACTGTGGTAGACCTTCATAACCTCCGCATCCGTCCGGGGATAGTGTTTTACCGGTATGTCATTGGGCAGGACGGCATAGACCTTCTTCATTCCGCCATCGGAAAGAATGGTAAAAATCTCAGGATTGTAGTGATCCTTATGACAGTGGCTGGCAAAAACCAGAATCGGCTTCTCGGTATCCAGCTCCGGCAGATCTCCCTTATAATAATCAAATAAATAATAACAGTCGGCGGTTTCGATCAGGAAACAGCTGTGGTAAATGTAAGTGATCTCCATAAAGCAGTCCCCGTACCTTTCAGATGATTGGCCGCACATTGCGGCTGTCCGCATTTTATAGCAGATTCCAACATTATATAGTATAGCATAAAAATCCATGTTATGAACAAAATAATTGACAGATATTATGGGAGGCTGGCAGGTAAAATGAGATTTGACCGGAAAGCGCCGGGGCAGGGAGTGGACGCAGTCTGTAGCCTGGAGAGCGGCAGGGCGACAATAGAGTGGAAGTTCTATTTTAGGAAAGAGGAGCAGAAGAGCATGGGATACCTCCTTACACTCATCATGCGGGATAAAGAAGGAGAGACGGTGCTTCTGTGTATGCAGGAGGCAGAAGAGGAGGAAGCTTTGGTGTCCGTGGTCCTGCATCCTTACCAGTGGAACTGCCAGACGCCGTATCTGTATGATGTGGAGGCAGTCTTACAGGACGCGGAGGGAAAGGAGACCGACACGCTCCGCAGACAGCTGCCCTTGCGGGAAATCTGTTTTCATCCCCGCAGGGGATGGCTCCTGAACGGTGCGGAATTTGTATTGAAGGCTGTGGAGTACACTGCCCCGCAGTGCGCTTCACAGGCGGAGAAACAGAGGATTGTACTGGAGGACTTAAATTTATTAAAGAAAATGGGGGCAAATTGTATCCATACTGATCCGTCCCTGTGGAAACTCTGTGACAGGCTGGGGCTCCTGGTCTGGGATCAGGACATGGCGGCGGTGGAAAAGGAAATTCCCTGTCTTGCCGGTGAGGGAGACGGCAGACTCTCCCTCAGGCAGGAAAGCTCGCTCTTTTACCGATACAAGGCGAAGTGGAGCGATGAGCCCTTTGTATATATTGCTCCGGACAGTATCTCTGTCATGCCGTCGGGAAACCTGAAGGTGGCGGTATACAGCAACTGTTGTCGAGTGGTTCTCTATTCAGACGGGGTATTGTTTGAGTTTCAGTCGGGAGACGGGGAATTCATCTTTCAGGAAGTTCCTGCAAAGGGTCCCTGCATCACATTGTCCGCAGAGGGGGATGGCTGCAGCATGTCCCTTTCCCTTCACAAGACGTTCCAAAAATCAGGTGGAATGAACTGTTACAATATGATTCTATCGCATCCGCATAATTCTTGACAAGACTGCCAGTTACGAGTACCATGCTTATAAGAGGAAAATTCTTAACAAAAATTTTACGCACTTTAAGGATAAGGCATCTGGATTGTCAGATGGAAGGAGCCCTATGGTATTTCATAATGAAGCATTCACAATAGACAATCTCTGGGATAAGATCGTGGAGCAGGAGGGTCGGGAATTTCTGACGAAGAAGGGACTGCCCTTCACCTACACGATCAAGGGAGGGGAACTCTTTACAGACAGGCGGGAGCGTTCCATCACCAGGAGTACCTTTGAGAAAGCCTATGAAAAGCTTCTCCGTGACCAGGTGGGGGAGGGAGCCCCGAAAAGGATCGTAGGCCCCAAGACCTTAAACGTGTACGGCGCCCCATATGTCTGGGCGGTGTTTACCGGCATCGGCATGATAGAAGAGGAACTGTATATCCAGGAGGAAATGCAGTTTTAGAAGAAATGCAATTTCCGGCGGGCGCATTCTACAACCAGAAGGCGATCAGGTACCTCACCCTGGAGTACAGGTCGGATCTGGTATCCATCAGGGAACTGCCTGTATCCAGGAAAAAGAACATTCCCTGAAACAGTACCTCCGTCACAAAACAGATCAACAGCAAAGTGATGAGCCATTTCCTTGTGGAAGGGGTCGTCATTTTTTTTGTGCAGGCTATGATCCAGACACAGAGCAATGCTGCAAGCATTACGAATAGCGAGAAATCATTGAAATAGCGCCACAGGAGACCGGACATTTCCGTGTCCGCCACCAGGATCACAAAAGCAGCGGCCAGACTGCTTACGGATAAGGCGCGGGGAAGCCTGTAACCGGTATCGATATGGGGTTTCAGGAAAAGCGCGGGGATTGCCGCCCATGCAAACAGGTGCGTGGCAAGGATGCCGCCGGGGGTATACTCCTGGATGGTAACGCCCATGTACTGTGTGGTGGTGTACAGCGCCTCTGCGAAAGGAAAATCCGTGATCAGCCTCATGGGCTGGATCAGGTAGACGAATAGTCCCAGGGGGATCCGTCCCCATACCCAGCCGCGGTATCTCATGTCGTTGGTGGTCAGGTTGTAGGAAGCGCCGAAATCAAAGACAGAGCCGAAACGGGCATAATTATAATACATAAAAAAGGCAGCCATCAGGATCACAGGCACGGCAGCGGCGACAACAGCCTGCCTGCCCTCCTTCTTCCGGTAAAAATCCCGGGAAAACAGGTATCTGCGAAAGAGGATGACGGGAAAGACCGCGAACAGGATAAGCTGAGGGCGGCATCCCACTGTCAGCGCCGTCAGGAGAGCGCCTGCAGCCAGGTATTTCAGGGAGATACGGTCTTTTCCGTCCGCCCGGAGAAAACAGAAGAGCCCCAACATACCCATGGCCAGACCCGTGACAATGGGGAGATGGTACAGGTCGGGACGTTTTGCCATATAGATCAGGTTGCTGCCCAGAAGGAAGGTCTCCGCAGTCAGGAACCAGGTGCCCAGGGAGAGGCCGGGGAACCATTTTTTGACAAACTCATGCAAAGTGCCGAGTATGCCCAAAAGCAGCAATACCAGCGCGAAAAACACGGCGATGTGGTTGGGAAGTGCGCCGCCTGTCAGTACATGGTAGGGAAAATGGAACAGCAGCACGGGAACCACGCCGAAATAGACATAATATTTTCCCTCGAAGTAGGCGGTATCCCAGAGATAGGTGGCATTGTTCCGGATCATGACATCTCTCCTGTAATCCAGGTCATAGGGGTTGGTCATGGTGAGAAATGCCTCCGCCGGCTTCTCCAGCAAGGCCACGGATCCCTCCCGCAGGGCTTCCGCAAGCTTCTGGTATTGCCTGTGGTGCTCCGGTATGCCGCCTGTGTAGCTGGGATCCAGACCCGCCAGCTTCCAGAAGACGGCAATGTGTGCCAGGAACAGAAACGCCAGCATCGCTGTCCGCAGGGGAGCGGGGATCCGCAGATAGGCGATACGGTAGACAGAGGAAGCCGGCCGGAAAAGGTACAGAAAACTCAGTACAAAATACAGACCTGCCATGCGCAGAAGGGAAAAGGACAGGGGAATGACAGGGTTCAGGCGTATCTCAATGGAAATGGGGGAGCAGGGCTCCAGATCCGGAAGAAAACGAAGCCCGGTACAGTTTCCGTACAGGTGGTAGGTGTAATAGCAGCTCTTTGGCTGGTTGGACCATAATTCCTTTGCGGGCAGGCCGTATTCAAAACTGTGGCCGGCATCCGTGACAGTCTGACAGATGGTGGTGACGGTGGGAAGCGTGGGATCCTCGTTGGGGATGGTAATATGAAAGTATACGGATTTCAGTTCCAGATCCAGACCCGGAACGGCGATGGAATAATCGCCCTCGCCGGAGGAATAAGTGCCGTCCCCGTTGGGAATATAAGCGTCTCCCAAGGTGATCTGCTCCGGGATGATCTCGTGATTGCCAATGGTCTGCCAGTGCTTGTAATTAAAAAGAAAAAGTTCAGCCAGAAGACTGATCGCCAGGAATAAGAGATAGGGAATGAAACGTTTTCTGCTCATGGGGTAGGAAATCCTTTCGGCTTTTTCATTGGTAACTTTAGTTTAACATATCCTGAAAAAAATGAAAAGTTTGAATTGACTTTTGAAGTGGAACTGTGATATATTTTGAACGTATGGAAAACAGACAGTTGAGGGTCTTCCATGCAAATATTTTGGCAACTGTGTTGCCTTATTGATTGAGTTAAAAGCTCAAATTTTATAAGTTGGTCACTATAAACCAGTGCTGATGCATACCTAACTTGTGAAACGGTCAATAAGAGTAGTAAAAGTAAAATATTTGCTATATAGACTCTAAAAACCATATATCTGTTTTTTCATATCCGTTGTTCTGCCCTGACAGGGGCACGACAGACAGGGAAACGAAACGTAACAGGACTTTCAGGACAAGTGATGGTAAGTGCACTTGTCTTTTTTTGATGCGCAGTCTTTCCTGCTGGAATACTGAATTGGATGGAAATGAGGATGCCATGAGCGATAAGATCTCTCTGTATGGATTTAACAATCTGACCAAATCATTGAGTTTTAATATTTATGATGTCTGCTATGCGAAGACGCAGCGTGAGCAGAAGGATTATATTGCCTATATAGACCAGCAGTATAACTCCGAGCGTCTGGTCAAGCTGCTCACCAACGTGACGGATATGATCGGCGCCCATGTGCTGAATATTTCCAGCCAGGATTATGAGCCACAGGGCAGTTCCGTGACGATCCTGATCGGCGAGAAGAGCAAGATTCCCGCCGGGGATACGACGGTGGCGCATCTGGACAAGAGCCATATCACGGTGCATACGTACCCGGAATATCATCCGGAAACCTGCCTTGCCACCTTTCGCGTGGACATCGATGTGGCTACCTGCGGGGAGATCACGCCCCTGTCAACGCTGGACTATCTGATCGGTTCCTTTGACTCGGATATCATCACCATGGATTACAGGGTGAGGGGGTTTACAAGGGATCTGGGCGGGCATAAACTGTTTATGGATCACCGGATTACTTCCATTCAGGATTATATTGCGGGAGAGACGCGGCAAAAGTATGATGCGGTGGATATCAATGTATATGAGGCAAATATTTTCCACACGAAAATGTTGATCAAGGAGATTGACCTGCAGAATTATCTGTTTAACAGTGATGTCTATGAACTGCCGCCGAAAGTCAGACTGGAGATTATGGATAACCTGCGCAGGGAGATGATAGAGATTTTCAGCGGCAGGAATGTGTACTAATGCTCCATTTACCAGTTGGGCAGGCAAAAATGTGTAATGAATCGGTAAATGACAGGCGGGTATCTCAGAAGGAAGAAAAGGCATGGGTCGGTTTAATCAGGAAAGGGCGCCCATCTACGAGGCGCTGGAGGAGTTTAGAAGGAACAGGATTGTTCCCTTTGACGTGCCGGGACATAAGAGGGGCAGGGGTAATCCGGAACTGATAGAATTGCTGGGGCAGCAGTGTGTGAGTATCGACGTGAACTCCATGAAACCCCTGGACAATCTGTGTCATCCCGTCTCCGTGATCCGTGAGGCGGAGGAGATGGTGGCGGAGGCCTTTGGCGCGGCATACGCCTTCCTGATGGTGGGCGGAACCACTTCCTCCGTGCAGAGTATGGTGCTCAGCGTCTGTAAAAAGGGGGACAAGATCATTCTGCCCAGAAATGTCCACAGGAGCGTGATCAACGCGCTGGTGCTGAACGGCGCGATTCCTATTTACGTCAATCCGGATATGGACAGCAGGCTTGGTATCGCCCTGGGCATGAAGGTGTCCCAGGTGGAAAAGACCATTCGGGAGAATCCCGATGCGGTGGCGGTGGTGGTGAACAATCCCACGTATTACGGGATCTGTTCGGATCTGCGGAGCATTGTGAGGCTGGCCCATGCCCATGGGATGAAGGTCCTTGTGGATGAAGCCCATGGAACCCATTTCTATTTCGGGGAGAATATGCCCGTTTCCGCCATGGAAGCAGGTGCGGATATGGCTTCCGTCAGTATGCACAAATCCGGCGGAAGCCTGACCCAGAGTTCCTTCCTGCTGACGGGGCCGGACATGCATCCCGGGTATGTGCGGCAGATTATCAACCTGACCCAGACCACCAGCGCCTCCTATCTGCTTTTGGCAAGCCTGGATATTTCCAGGAGGAACCTGGCGCTGCGGGGAAGGGAAGAATTTCGCAAGGTGACGGCGCTGGCGGAGTACGCAAGGGGAGAGATCAACCGGATCGGCGGGTATTACGCATACACGCCGGAACTGATCAATCGGGACAGCATTTATGACCTTGACCAGACGAAGCTGACGGTCAATACGCTGGGGATTGGACTTGCCGGTATCGAAGTATACGATATTCTGCGGGATGAGTATGACATCCAGATGGAGCTGGGGGATATCGCCAACGTCCTGGCCTATCTCTCCATCGGCGACAGGGAGCGGGACATAGAGAGGCTGATCAGCGCGCTGGTGGAGATCCGGCGGAAGTACGGCAGGGATAACACGGGAATGTTCACCCAGGAATATATAGAGCCCAGGGTTGCCGTTTCCCCACAGAGCGCTTTCTACGCGGAGAAGGAATCCCTTCCGCTGAGGGAGACGCAAGGACGTATCTGCAGCGAATTTGTCATGTGCTATCCCCCCGGGATCCCGATTCTGGCGCCGGGGGAGGAGATTACGGCGGATATCCTGGAATATATTGCCTACGCAAAGGACAAGGGATGCTCCATGACGGGGCCTGAGGATGCGGATATTGAGAGACTGAATGTGTTAAAGGAAATAGTGTTTTGAGGAAAAGGAGGGTTTCCTATGGAATTATGGTTTTCGGAACCGCACACACCAAATGTGAAATTGTCTATTCGGGTGGATCGGCAGCTGTACAGCGGACAGAGCGAGCTGCAGCAGATCGAGGTGTTTGAGTCGCCGGAGTTTGGACGTTTCCTGGTGCTTGACGGCTACATTATGCTGACGGAGAAGGATGAGTTTATCTACCATGAGATGATAGCCCATGTGCCCATGGCAGTCCATCCCCATGTAAAAAAGGTTCTTGTGATCGGCGCGGGGGACGGCGGAGCGGTGAGGGAGCTGGTGCGCTATCCCGAGATCGAGCGGATCGACCTGGTGGAGATCGACGAGGAAGTGATCAAGGTATGTATGGATTATCTGCCCAGTGTTTCCTGCGAAATGCGCAATGAAAAGGTGAAGATCCATATTGAGGACGGCCTGAAATATGTGCGGTCAAAGGAAGATGAGTATGATCTGATTATCGTGGATTCCACGGATCCCTTTGGTCCCGGGGAAGGGCTGTTTACCAAGGAGTTTTACGGGAACTGTTACAAGGCGTTGAAAGAGGACGGCATCATGGTGAATCAGCATGAAAGCCCTTTTTACGAGACCGATGCCACAGCCTGTATGCGCGCCCATAAGCGGATCGTGGAGAGTTTTCCCATCAGCCGTGTCTACCAGGCCCACATTCCCACGTACCCTTCCGGGCACTGGTTGTTCGGGTTCGCGTCCAAGAAGTATCATCCGGTGCACGACCTGGATACGGAGCGATGGCTGGCCAGGGGGCTGGAAACGAGATATTATACGCCAAAGCTGCATGAGGGAGCTTTCTGCCTTCCCGCCTATGTGGAGAAGCTGCTCCGGAAGGTGGAGGTACACGGTTAAGGGACTGTATCAAACGGCAAGTTATTTATGATTCGATGTACTAAAACAGCGAAAGGAAGGGGAAAATGGCTAAAATAGTAATCATAGGCTGCGGCGGCGTTGCCTCCGTGGCGATCCAGAAATGTGCAGGGAAAGCGGATGTTTTTTCAGAGATCTGCATTGCCAGCCGCACGGTGAGTAAGTGTGACGCGCTGAAAGCGAAGCTGGATGCCCAGGGAACGAAGGCTGTTGTGACCACGGCGGCTGTGAACGCGGATGATGTGGAGGATCTGATCCGGCTGATCAAAAGGGAGCAGCCCCAGGCGGTTCTGAATCTGGCGCTGCCCTATCAGGATCTGACCATCATGGACGCCTGCCTTGCCTGCGGCGTGGACTATATCGATACTGCAAATTATGAGGCAGAAGACACGGAAGACCCTAAATGGCGGGCGGTTTACGAGAAGCGCTGCAGGGAGAAGGGCTTTACGGCATATTTTGATTATTCCTGGCAGTGGGCGTACAGGGAACGGTTTGAGAAGGCGGGGATCACCGCGCTCCTGGGCAGTGGGTTTGACCCCGGTGTGACCGGCGTGTTCTCAGCGTATGCGCTGAAACATTATTTTGACGAGATCCACTATATTGATATCATGGACTGTAACGGCGGCGACCACGGTTATCCCTTTGCCACGAATTTTAACCCTGAGATCAACCTGCGGGAGGTTTCCGCCAACGGGTCTTATTGGGAGAACGGCCGCTGGGTGGAGACAAAGCCCATGGAAATCAAGAGGGAGTATGACTTTGCACAGGTGGGAAGGAAGGATATGTACCTGCTTCACCATGAGGAGATCGAATCGCTGGCGCAGAACATTCCCGGCATCAAGAGGATCCGGTTCTTTATGACCTTCGGACAGAGCTACCTGACCCACATGAAATGCCTGGAAAATGTGGGTATGCTGCGCACTGATCCGGTGATGTTCGAGGGAAGGGAGATTGTGCCCATCCAGTTTCTGAAAGCCTTGCTGCCGGATCCTGCCTCCCTGGGTCCCCGCACGGTGGGAAAGACCAACATCGGCTGTATCTTTACCGGCGTGAAGGACGGCAAAGAGAAGGCTGTCTATATTTACAATGTCTGCGACCATCAGGAGTGTTACCGGGAACTGGGCTCCCAGGCGATCTCATACACCACGGGCGTTCCCGCCATGATCGGTGCCATGCTGGTACTGAACGGCGCCTGGAAAAAGCCCGGCGTATTCAATGTGGAAGAGTTTGATCCGGATCCCTTCATGGAGGCTTTGAATGAGTACGGCCTGCCCTGGGTGGTGGAGGAGGATCCTGTGCCGGTGGAGTAATTATGCTATAACAACCTTATTCTTAGTACATCGAATAATAAGTAACCAGCCATATGACTTGCCTGAATTTCCATCTGC
>CAOKWI010000042.1 GCA_948473115.1 uncultured Lachnospiraceae bacterium
TAACATCACGCCTACACGGTATACTGTGTATGGCGTCAGGGAAGGAGGCGGAAGCAGATGCGGCAGTACAGCGTAGGGACCATATCGGAAGGGGCAGTAAAATATTTCTTTATCCGTGACTGTGAGACCATGGAGATCGTGCCGCTGCCCTCCAGATACCTGAAGCATAAGATAAAGGCAAACCGCTCCCCCAACACTGTGAGGCGGGCGGCCTTTGCCATATGCTACTACCTGGAATACTTAAAGGAGATCCCGATGGAGGCCGCACAGGTCTGCAGGCTGGACTACGAAAAACAGAACGAGCACTTTGTGGACTTCCTGCACTGGCTGAAAGCCGGGAACCATAAGCAGGAGGACAGCAAAAGGGCGATCAACAATGGGACCTGCAACGCATACCTTGAGGATGTGTTCAGGTTCTATCTTTTTGCCGAGGCGGAGGATGGACAGTACGGGAGCCTGAAGGTGCTGTCCTACAACTACCATGTGGCGGCGAATGCCGTGGGCGTCCAGAAAAAGCTGCGGTACCAGTCCTTCAAGGGGTACCTGAAGGCGGAGGAACGCAAGGTCAGGCCGGCGGAGCACGATGAGATCACCACGGTCCTGCAGGCATGCACCAACTGCCGCGACCAGCTCCTGATCCTGATGCTCGCGGAAACGGGCTTCCGGATCGGGGAGATCCTCGGCGTGGACTATACCCACGACATCGACTACCACAGGCACATGGTG
Organism: uncultured Lachnospiraceae bacterium; assembly: GCA_948473115.1. GTDB lineage: Bacteria > Bacillota > Clostridia > Lachnospirales > Lachnospiraceae > Acetatifactor. Next base: position 727 of record CAOKWI010000042.1, read on the forward strand.
GGCGTCTATTTCCGGGACGACAATGAGAACGAGGCCAGGGCAAAGAATGCGGAGTACCGGAAAGCGAAGGTCAGCGATGAGACCTTTGAATTCCTGATGTACTACCTTGCGGAATACCGGGAGCTTTTGCAGCGCCAGCGCCTCCTGTTCATCAACATCTCAGGGGACACGGCGGGGCAGCCGCTTAAGGTGGACAGCGTCTACGACATGCTGGGGAGGATGGAGAAAAAGACGGGGGTGTCCCTGACGCCCCACATGCTCCGGAGGTATTTCGCCAACATGCGCCGCAAGGCCGGGTGGCGGCTGGAGCTGATCCAGCAGGCCCTTGGGCATAAGCACATCGACACCACCATCAAATACCTAAACATAGTGGATGACGAGCTGCTGGAGGCCAGCAGGGAATTTTATGAAAAGCACTCCGCCATGTACGGCGTGGAGAAGCTGCTATAGGAGGTGATGCGGGATGCCCGCCTATGCACTGCAATGGGCCGGGCCGCAGGGACAGGACGGCAGGGAGCCGCCAAGCCTGGTCAGCGGGGAACTGGAAGCCTGCACGGAGGTGCAGGGCGTGGGAAAGAACAGGTTGAAGCGGTTCCTGCTGGAGACAGGGGTACACAGCATTGCGGAGATGGACTACCCGCTGCGGCAGGCATATGAGAGATACCTGAGAGAAGGACAGAACATCCAAAAGACGGACCGGTACCTGCAGGCCTATGACCGGGTAAAGCAGCACTCCGTCCGCCAGCAGATGCAGACCCTGGCAGGGCGGCGGCAGTGCCGGTGGGAGATGGAGGACCAGGTCCTGTTCATCCCCTACCACCCGGATCAGGAACTTGCAATGGAATTTGACTCCGTGAGGAATAAAAGCAACATGGTCTGGGATTTTGCCAGGCCCTGCCCCCGGACATTAAAGGAGCAGGTATTCACGGCACTGAATGCCATGATCGACAGGTTCAAGGAACCCAGGCGGAGGGAGCAGAGGCTGACAGGGCTGCAGTACCTGTACGATTTCTGCACAGAGGCAGGCATCGGGGACATCGGGAAGATGGACGGGATGCAGACACGGCAGTTTGAAAGCTACCTGGACGGAAGGATCAACAGCACCTCCAGAAAAGAACAGCTCCTGCCAAGCCTGAACTTCTGCCGCAGGGCCATATTCCTGCAGGATGCGGAGATCCGCTGGGACGCCAACGTCTGGTACCTGGAGCGGCTGAGGCTGCCCAAGAACCGGGTCAACCCAAGCGGGTCACACAGCAGCGTTTCCTTTCTGGAGATCGCAGACGCGGAGAACCGCAGGTACGCGCAGGAATACATGAGATACCAGATCGGCGTCACCGGGCTGGCGGTCAGCACGGTCATCACCAAGTATGAAGGGATCAGGAACTTCCTCGTCTGGCTGGGGGAAAGGTGCGTGACGCTCCCCGGATGCACGGCGGAGCAGATGGACGGATACCTCCGGGAGCTGCAGGACAAGCGCATCATAGCGAAGACATTCAACGAATACCTGACAGGCATCCACCAGTTCTTCCGCTTTTTAACGGCGCGCGGGTATATAGACAAGGTGCCGTTCCACCCGGAATACTACCAGAAGAAGGCGCTCCCCAGGCACCATGACAGGAGCGTCCCTGCAGAGGTCTGCACGGAGATGCTCTCAAAGCTCCATCTGCTGCCGGAACACCTGCGCTGCATGTACCTGCACCTGTGGTGCCTTGGGCTGCGCATCAGCGAGGTATGCACACTGAAAGGCAGTGCCTACAGCATGGAGGGGCAGGACGCATGGATTCAGGTGTACCAGATTAAGATGAAGAACTATAAGCGGATACCGATAGCAGAAGGGCTGTACAGGATCATGCAGGTATACATCAGGAGGCATGGCATAGGGCCGGACGACTACCTTTTTACGAACCGGGAGGGCGGCGCGTACCGGAGCGCGACCTTCTGCCAGCAGATGAAGAAGTTCTGCCGGGAGCAGGGGATAGAGGGCGGGGAATACCTGTTCAGGTCCCATGACTACCGCCATACCGTGGCCACGATGCTCTATGACAGCGGCGTGTCCCTGCAGGGCGTCAGGGACTACCTGGGCCACAGTTATGAGGAAATGACACAGCAGTACCTGGACTATATGCCGATGAAGATCGCAAGGGAGAACGAGGAATTTTTCAGGCAGCCCGGCAACAGCCTGGCATCCTGCCTGAAGGAAGGAGGAAAAGATGGATGACAGGCTTATGTACAGCGAGCTTGGCTGCTACGGGGACGCGGATGAAGCCCTGCTGCGGAAGATAGGGAAGAACGGTTACTATGACCTTTCGCCCCTGCGCTCGGAGGCCATGAAAGATGAGTTCCGGCGCTACATCCTGCACAGGGGGAGCCAGGTATCCCTGAACACGGTACAGCATGACAAATCCTACTACCGGCAGCTCTGCAAAGCCATCGGGACACGGAAGGACATCCCGGACAGCCTGCTTGGCTGGGAGGAAGCAAAGTGGGTGCAGCTCCTGAAAGGGTGGATGCTGAAGAACGGCATCGCCTTAACTGAGGAAAAAAAGAGCGTCTATGGGACGACGCATCTGGTGGAGGCAGGGCTGGTCCGGTACCTGCGCAGGCTCCTGCGGTTTTTACAGCCGGAAGATACGCGCATGGAGCAGGAAAAGGACGTCTGGAGGCTGGAAAAGCTGGACATCCCCATCGAGGACAACCCCATCTATAGGACGGAGACGCTGAACTTTACGGGCATCCTGCAGGAGGGCATCCGCCAGGAGGTGAAAAAGGCAATCTATGCACACCTCAAATACGAGAAACTGGGGACCGTCAAGAGGGAGCTGTCCTCGGTGCGGCAGTTTTCAAGATACCTGAAGGACAAGGGGATAAAGGCGCAGTCCTGTGCGGAGGTGGACAGGGCGGTGATAGAGGGATACCTGATACATAAGGCGACCAACGGAAGCTCCGGGCGGGGGAACAGCGATGACATCATCAAGCTGCGCTCCGTGCTGGAATGCGTTGGGAAGATTTATGGATACCCGCATCTGGAAAAGCTGTTCATCAACACGGATATCCCGCCGGAGATTCAGCCGGAGTTTAAGACGTATTCCGACAAAGAGTTAAAGCGGCTGAACGCACATATCACAAAGCTGGACGAGCAGATCACAAGGTGCATGGTCATACACCAGATGCTGGGGACCAGGATCTCGGACACCCTGACGCTGCGGCAGGACTGCCTGTTCCACACGGACGGGCAGGACATGATACGGATTGCGCAGGTCAAGACCAGCACATTCCGGAAACCGGTCAGCGCGGAGCTTGCGGCACTGATCCGCAAGGCGGCCGCCTACACGAAAGAGCGGTACGGGGAAACCGAATACATCTTTGTGGATGAACGGGACATAAGCCGGCCCCTCCAGTACACCACCATAAAGCATAAGGTCCTGGGGATGATCCAGAAAGAGGACCTGCGGGACGATGCAGGGAAGCCTTTCGGGTTCAGCACCCATATGTTCCGGCGCTCCTACGGGGCGAAGCTGACAGAGCTGCACCTGGATGACTGGACGATAGCAAAGCTGCTGGGGCACAAGGGGGTCAGCGCTGTCCAGCATTACCGGAAGATGGGGAACCAGATGCTGGCGGACGAAACACGCAGGGCAAGGGAGGAACAGACCCGGATACTGCTTGCAAGCCTGGACGGCTGGGAGGAAGAATATGAGCAAATACGATAAGATGATCGAAATAAACCGGGAACGGAGCGTGGAGAAAGTCGCCGCGGCAAAGGCGGCCATCCGGAAGATGGCGGAGGACGGGGAGCGGATTTCGGTGCCGGGGCTCATGAAGGCGACCGGGCTTTCCAGGGGCTTTTTTTACAAGAACCCGGAAGTGCGGTCAGAGATTGACCGGGCCATGGAGCAGCAGGCCGGGACAGCCGACCCCCGCAGGAGCATCCTGAACAAAGCGATGGACGGCAGGATCGAACTGCTGCAGCAACAGCTGGCAAAGCTCAGGCAGGAAAACGAACTTTTACAGAAAGAGAACCAGAAGCTCAAAAAGGCGTTGGGCAGGCACGACAGGAACGTCATAAGAAACTTATAAAGTGAAGAATGTACATAGGATCGGCGGGAAACCTGCCGGTCCTTTGCAGTTATAACCTTTCTGTTCATACTGATGAACTTTTCGGGACTTCCACCACAGGGGTGGGAGTTTTATAATGGGAAAAGAATGGTTTCTGTGGTTTCATGCTTTTGGGGCATGTGGAATCATGCAGCATAGGTATTTGCGAAAGAGGATGGCGGATAGTAGAATAAAAATAGGGAAAAGGGCGAAAAAGCTAATGAAAAGTCGGGTAAAAAGAAACACAATACACACTTTTGTATAGCGTTAGAGCCAGTGTTTACAAAGGGTTGGAGGGGCGGGCTACAGTTTATTATCCCAACTGGTGGAGCGATATGCCGATGATCCTGTACACCTTTTTCGACAGTTATGATCTGTCCGGAAAGACCATTGCACCCTTCTGCACCAGCGGGGGAAGCGGCCTGTCAGGTACGGTAAGCAGCATCAGGGAACTGGAACCGGAGGCGGATGTCCTTGACGGTCTTCATATCGGCAGCTCCGCGGCATCCGATCCGGATCAGGCGGTAAGCGACTGGCTGGAGAGTCTGGGGCTTATGGAATAAAGAAATGGATGCGCTGATTGCGGCCCGCAATCGCAAAAAATAAGCAGACCATAAAAATAAGTGATGGAGAGATGATGATGAAGATCACAAGCAGGGAAGAATTTGACAGGCAGAATGTATTTGGACTGGGACAGGAGAACACGGCATTTGCACAGTATTTTATAGGAAATTCCTATCTGAATCCCCTTACAGATCCGAAGGAAACGGCAGTATTCCTGGCAAATGTCACTTTTGAGCCGGGATGCCGGAACAACTGGCACATCCACCATGCAAAAAACGGCGGCGGACAGCTTCTGATCTGCACGGCGGGCAGCGGCTGGTACCAGGAGGAAGGAAAAGAGGCAGTCAGCCTTGAACCGGGTATGGTCATCACGATTCCGGCGGAAGTGAAGCACTGGCACGGCGCGAAAGCGGACAGCTGGTTCTCCCATATCGCGGTGGAGGTTCCCGGCGAGGAAACCAGGAACGAGTGGTGTGAGCCTGTGGATGATGAGGCATATGGAAAGTTAGGGTAATAGATTGGGAGGACATTTATGAAAAAATTAGCTGCTTTTCTGATTATTACGGCTATGCTGTCTTCTTTGACTGCCTGCGGAGGCGAAGCAGCCAGGGATGCAGAAACTGTAAAAGATTTTGTGGTGAAGGAAAACAGCGGCGAATCACCTGTAACAGAGGGGAATCTCACGGAGTCTGAGGAAACCCACAGTGCGGATACGAAAGAAAATAATGCAGGAGGAACCAGGGAGGGTGTCGCAGCAGATCCCGAAAGTGGGCAAGACACGGCTGCAGATAACGAGTCCGCATCGGAAGAAACAGTTGGCAGTACAGAACATACGGAGGACAATACCATGAAAATAACAGCAGGAGACACCACATTTACGGCAACGCTTGCAGACAATTCATCCGTGGAGGCATTGAGGGAAATTCTTGCGGAGGGCCCGCTTACGATCAACATGAGCGATTATGCAGGCATGGAAAAGGTGGGGCCTATCGGAACGGACTTGCCGCGAAATGACGAGCAGATTTCCACCGGGGCGGGCGACATTATACTGTATCAGGGAAATTCACTTGTGATTTATTATGATACAAATTCATGGAATTTTACGAGAATTGGGAAGATTGAGGGTGTGACGGGTGAGGAGCTTCTGGATGTCTTTGGCAGCGGGGACGTGACGGTTACGTTCTCTTTGAAATAGCGGCATTTTCCACGCGGACTTGGAAGGAGTAATAAGTTGTTTAGCAATAAAGACTTGAAAAACCTGATCATACCGCTGTTTCTGGAACAGCTCCTTACGATCCTTGTCGGACTGGCGGATACTTTTGTGATCAGCTTTGTGGGTGAAGCTGCCGTGTCCGGAGTATCCCTTGTCAATTCCTTTAATACGATATTCATTTTCCTGTTTACAGCCCTTGCTTCCGGCGGCGCAGTGATAGTAAGTCAGTATATCGGGAATAAAAAAACGGCGGAGGCGGGTGAGGCGGCGAGTCAGCTGTTGATGATTACCACGGTTTTTTCCGCAGGAATCGTCATATTGCTTCTGCTGTTTGGAAGACCGATTCTTGGATTGGTATTTGGACGGGTGGAAGAAGATGTTATGAGGGCATGTGTGACATACCTTCGGATATCCGCCTATTCTTACCCCGCGCTTGCAGTCTATAACGCGGGTGCAGCGCTCTGCCGCAGTATCGGAAAGACCAGCGTTACCATGTATATTGCCGTTATCTCCAATGTGATCAATGTAATCGGCAACCTGATCGGCGTGTTTGTTCTCCGCGCGGGAGTGGCAGGGGTTGCGTATCCTTCCCTGATTGCAAGAATGTTTTCGGCAGCAGCTGTGACGGTTCTCTGTTTCCGTAAGGGGAATGGCGTATATTACATGAAGCAGTGGATATGCAGATGGAATGCCGGGCTTTTGAAGCGTATTTTGAGGATTGCGGTTCCGAATGGCGTGGAACAGGGCATTTTCCAGTTTGTCAAGGTGGCGCTCAGCAGCATCGTCGCTTTGTTCGGGACCTATCAGATAGCGGCAAACGGAATTGCGCAAAGCATCTGGTCCCTTGCGGCATTGGTCTGCGTGACGATGGGGCCGGTGTTCATCACGGTGATCGGGCAGTGTATGGGTGCGGGGGATGCCGGGCAGGCGGAATATTATTTTCACAAACTCTTAAAGGTAACACTTCTGTTCTCCGTGGTATGGAATACGATGGTTTTTGCAGTGACACCCGCCATTTTGCCATTTTTTGATGTGGCGCCGGAAACAAGGAACCTGACGGTATGGCTGGTTTTGATCCACAATTTATTTAACTGCATTGCATTTCCGTTTGCGGACCCGTTGGGAAAGGGTCTGCGTGCGGCAGGCGATGTGAAGTTTACGGTGGCCTGGTCGTTGGTCACGACCATTGGCGTACGGCTTCTGGCGTCAGTTGTGCTTGCCGTTCTATTTTGTATGGGTGTGATCGGGATTGCGCTTGCCATGAGTCTGGACTGGTGTGTGCGGGCAGTGGCATTTTATGTCCGCTTTAAGGGCGGAAAATGGAAGAATTATCAGTTGATTTAATCAGGAATGGAGGTTTTTGATAATGATGAGCTATTACGAAACAGATCCAGAATTTATGGAGATCGTGGAGCATTTTACATTGGAGGAGGTGGTGAAGGAGCCCGGTCAGGAGCTGCAGTCGGAGACACGCTATCTGGCAATCCTTGCCACATTATTAGGCTGTCAGGGGCTTGACGTTTATAAAGATATGCTGTCCAAAGCGTTGGACGGGGGACTGACACCTGTCATGGTGAAGGAGATGGTCTATCAGGCGGCGGATTATCTTGGGCTTGGCAGGGTTATGCCATTTCTGTCCGTTACCAATGATATTTTAACCGTCCGGGGCGTCAACCTGCCGCTGTCCGCACAGACGACGACAACTATGGAAAACAGGCTGGAAAAGGGCGCGGAGGTGCAGGCGGAGATTTTCGGGGAGCATATGAGGGAAGCGTGGAAAGCGGGGCACATCAACCGGTGGCTGGCGGCAAACTGTTTCGGTGATTATTACACAAGGGGCGGTCTGGATTTAAAACAGCGCGAAATGATCACGTTCTGCTTTCTGGCGGCACAGGGTGGCTGTGAACCGCAGCTTACCGCCCATGCGAAAGGGAACATGAACCTTGGGAATGACAGGGATTTCCTGATCCGGGTGGTGTCGCAGTGCCTGCCGTACATTGGGTATCCGCGCAGCCTGAATGCCGCAGCCTGTATCAATAAGGCCGCAGAATCATAAAAGTCAAGATTCAGAAAGATCAAGGTTTGGAAAACGGAGGCAGTATGAAAACGAAGGCAAAAATAAAGTGGACGCTGGATGGACTGATGACAATAGCGCTGTTTTTCCTGATGGGCTATCAGTTCTGGGGAGAGGCAGTCCATGAATGGATCGGGGCAGGGATGTTTGTGCTGGTTATCGCCCATCAGGTCTGTAACCTGAACTGGTATAAAAATCTGTTCCGGGGAAGATATGCCCCTATGCGAATCCTGCAGTGCATGATTAACCTCCTGACGCTTGCGGCGATGCTGGCGCTTATGTACAGCGGGATTACCATGTCCAGGCATGTGTTTTCGTTCCTGCCCATACGGGGCGGGATGGCTCTGGCAAGGCGGCTGCACATCTTAGGCTCCTATTGGGGATATATACTGATGAGCCTGCACCTTGGTCTGCACTGGGGGATAGTTTTAAATGTGGCTGCAAAAAAGAGCATACGGAAATATAAATATCAGGCGGTGGGTTTTATGATAAGTCTGCCTGTTGCGGCTTATGGAGTATATGTATTTATCAAAAGAAACTTCCTGACCTATATGTTCCTGCGCAGTGAATTTGTTTTTCTGGATTATGAGGAACCAAGGCTTAAGTTCTTTCTGGATTACCTTGCGCTGATGGGGCTGTGCATTTTCATAGCGTATTACAGTGCAAAGCTGGTCAGAAGGGCAGGAAACGGACGAAAGGAGGACAGGCAATGAAGGGAAAACGAAAAAAGTTGACTGCACTTTTTCTCTGTCTGGTGCTGATTGCAGCCTTGACTGCGTGCACAGGGAAGGATGAGGGAGCGGCGTATGCGGAAGAACCTGCAGTGCAGTCTGAAGCGGACGCGGAAAGTTCAGATCCAGAAGCTTTAAAGACTGGTAATAGACAGGAGCCTTCTCTTTCCGATACCAATATTTTGATTGCTTACTTTACATGGGCGGAAAATACCCATGTAGAAAATCCGGAAGCGGTGGATGTGGATTCCACCACATCCGCAAGTGTGCTTTTGCCCGGCAATACGGCAAAGATGGCGAACTGGATCAGGGAGCGTGTAGACGGCGACCTGTTTTCCATTGTGGTGGAGGAACCTTATTCGGATGATTACGATGAATGCCTTGACCGCGCGGCGGATGAAAAGGCAGAAAACGCAAGGCCGGGGCTTATGTACCATGTGGAAAATATGCAGGAGTATGATGTCATTTTCCTGGGTTATCCCAACTGGTGGTATACGGCGCCCATGGCAATTTTCAGTTTTATCGAGGAATATGACTTCTCCGGCAAAACAATTATCCCGTTTTGTGCGCATGGGACAGGCGGATTGGCAGGCAGCGTGAAAGACATTACGGATGCACTTCCGGATTCAGCGGAGGTTTTGGAGCCCATAGGGGTATATCGCCCGGATGTGGATTCGGCGCAGCCGGTTATTAATGAATGGCTGGATCGGCTTGGGTTTGCAGAAACGGAGACAGCGGATATCAAAATCAAAATTACAGTGGGAGATACGGAACTGACTGCAGTTATGGACGACAATGCAACAACACAGGCGCTGATAGAACAGATGCCGATGACACTCCCAATGATGGATTTATATGGGAGGGAAATGTGTTACAGATACGGCGCTTATGCCCTTCCAACGGATAATCTGTGGTCGGATGGATATGAGGTCGGCGACCTTGCATATTGGGCACCAGGCGGAAGTCTGGTCATTCTTTATAAACAGAACGGAGAGCAGTTTGAACGCCAGCATCTGGGGCACATTGAATCCGGCGTGGAAGTCTTTGAAAATACTGGTGACGTGGATGTTACGTTTGAATTGCTGGAGTCAGTACAATAAAAATATGAAGTAGTATGGCGATTCCATTCAGGAAGCAAAGTCATTTACATAGATAACCAACATTAAAATCCTTTCTGATGAGACTGGTAAATCGGTCTTTTTGGAGAGGATTTTTTATCATAAATTATCCCTATGTTTCGCTTGTCTAAATTTCCACCTGACTGCGTTGACTTACGGTGCTGTGTGCCAGTGGCACACAGCACGGACCGTAGCGGAGCGTAGACCAACGCAGTGATGACGTGAACAGCGAGTGCTGATTACTCAGGAATTAATGCAACGCTCTAGGAGATTTTGAGGATAAAGTGGCCAGGCTAAGTCTGTTTCAGACTGGAGAAAACGGAAAAGGGCAGGGGATAGAGAAAAGAAAACTGCATGATGTCCTGACAGGAGCAATTTATGAATGCCGGGCAGACATTCAGACAAGCAGATATTTCATAGACTAAAATAAGCAAGACAAGGAGGCTGTGCATGGCAACGGCTTTAGGACTGGAACTTGCACAAATGAAGGAGGTTGACATACATACAGTTGACAGGGAATCACTTATGGATATCAGGGATGTAAAGGTTGACGGGAAGCTTCCCAGACAGCAGCGCTTTGATGATTTTCTGCGGCAGATCAGAAACCCGTACTGTTACCGCTGTGGAAAGATGGTGGTAAAGATCAGCTTTTCCGATACAGAGGCAACGCTGGAAGACAGGCTGGAGCATTATCTGGAGACCATGCAGTGAAGCGTGGCAGTATCGGGTACCTGGACAGCGGAGGCGGCAGAAGGGTATTTCCCTATGGGGATAATTTTTATAAAGGAAAATGAGAATGACAAAAGAGGGACGACTTTCACCCAGAGGCTTTACTTTCACACTTTAAAGTGCTACAATCCTGCTTAAATAAGCAGACCGGTGGGGCCCATTGTGAAAAGTTTTAACGGGGAATTTTTTACATTGGAGGTACCGCCATGGAAAATTTAAAAACAGACCGGATATACCATGCCGCTGTCTATGTGCGCCTGTCTAAGGAAGACGGCGACAAGGAGGAGAGCGACAGCATCGTAAACCAGAAGGAACTCATCAGGGCATTCCTGGAGGATAAGCCGGACATAGAAGTCTGCGGGGAGTGGGCGGACGACGGCTACAGCGGGGCGGATTTCGAGCGTCCGAATTTCCAGAGGATGATCAGGGAGATCGAGGCAGGACATATTGACTGCGTGGTAGTCAAGGACCTGTCCCGGTTCGGCAGGAACTTTGTGGAGGCGGGGCGTTATATCGACCAGATATTTCCCGCCCTAGGGGTGCGCTTCATCGCCGTCAATGACGGGTTTGACAGCGCAAAGGGCAGGACTTCCTCGGACCGGATCCTGATTCCCTTCAAGAACCTGATCAACGATGCCTACTGCAGGGATATTTCGGTAAAGGTCAGGAGCCAGCTGGAAACCAAACGTAAGAAGGGGGATTTCATTGGCTCCTTTGCCGTGTACGGATATTTGAAGGACCCGGCTGACCGCCACAGGCTGGTGGTGGATGAATATGCTGCCGGCGTAGTGAAGGATATTTTCAGATGGAAGCTGGAGGGCGCAAGCCAGCAGAGGATAGCGGACCGCCTCAACGACCGGGGGGAACTGTCTCCCATGGAATACAAGCGGTTCTGCGGGATGCGGTATCAGTCCGGCTTCCAGGTAAACGCAAAAGCCAGGTGGACGGCGGTAGCCGTGGGGCGCATCCTGCGTAACGAGTTATATATTGGAACCATGGTGCAGGGAAAGAGAACCACGCCCAACCATAAGGTAAAGAAAACACTGTTAAAGCCCAGTGAGGAATGGGTACGGGTGGAGGGCAGCCATGAGCCGATCATTGACAGGGAGGATTTTCTTGCGGTGGGGCGGCTCCTGCTACAGGATACCCGTGTAGCGCCGAAGGAGGAGACGGTGTACCTGCTCTCCGGCCTGGTGTTCTGTGCGGATTGCGGCTTCTGTATGGTGCGCAACAGCGTGTGCCGCAACGGGAAGACCTATGTGTACTATATGTGCGGCAATAACCGTACCAATGGGAAATGCAGCAGCCACAGGGTAAGCGGCGGGCAGCTGGAGCAGTCGGTATTCCTTGCACTGAAGCAGCATATCGGCCAGACCGTGGATATCGACAGGGTTCTTGCCTACATAGATACGCTTCCATACCATCAGGCGGAGGTGGAGAAAGCGGACCGGCAGCTTCTGAAGAAACAGGAGGAGGCGGAGAAGTATACCCGCCTGAAAACCTCCCTGTATGAGTCCCTGATGGAGGGGATAGTGAGTAAAGGGGAGTATCTGGAGCTGAAGTCCCTGTATGACGGGAAGCTCCAGGAAGCGCAGGCGGCAATGGAGAGACTCCGGAAGGAGATGGAGGGTCTGCTCCAAAACCGCACAGATGGAACTTACTGGATCGAACAGTTTAAGAAACACCGGAATCTGACGGAGCTGACGCGGCACATAGCGGTCACCCTGATCGACAGGATCGAGGTCTGTGAGGACTGCCGCATCCAGGTCAGGTTCAAGTACCAGGACAGCTATGAGCGGGCGCTGTCGCTCATAGAGGGCATGGGAAAAATACAGCCGCCTGACACTGCATCCAGAGGGAATGTATTTTCTCCGGTAAATACAGCGATCCTTTCAGGAAATGGGATGATCGCTTTCGGAAATGGGGGAAATCGCTCCCGGAAAGGAGCGGTGTAGGATGGCGAGGGTGAGCAGGAAAGCAGCCATATCAGAAGTAAGGGAGAGCAGCCTGGCCATTGTCCCGGAAAAGATATACAATGTTGCAGCCTATGTACGTCTGTCTGTGGAGGGGGCTGACCGGGAGAAGAACCGGGAGACAATTTCCACACAGCGCTATATGCTGGAAAAATACATTGAAACACAGCCGGATATGCGGCTTGCAGCCATGTTCTGTGACAACGGCGAGACGGGAACTGATTTTGAGCGCCCCGGCTTTGAGCAGATGATGGATCGGGTAAGGAACCGGGAAATAGACTGCATCGTGGTGAAAGACCTGTCCCGTTTCGGCAGGAATTATGTGGAGGCAGGGTATTACCTGGAGAAAATTTTCCCTTATCTGGGTGTGCGATTTGTGGCTGTCAATGACAGTTACGATACCTTGAGGGACAAGGGCGGGAATGAAATGGTGCTGTCCCTGAAAAATCTGGTAAATGACCTTTATGCCAAGGATATTTCCAGAAAGATTTGTTCCTCCCTGGATACGAAACGAAAAAACGGGGAGTACATTGGCGGTGTTCCCCCGTATGGCTACCTGAAATCCCCGGAGGACAGGCACAGGCTGGTGCCGGACCCGGATGCCGCGCCCGTGGTGCGCAGGATCTTCCAGTGGAGGGCGGACGGGATGGCAGCCGCGCAGATTGCAAGAAGGCTGAATGAAGAAGGAATACCCAGCCCGGCAATGCATTATTACCAGAAAGGAATCCGGGACAGGGAACCATCGGAAACAGGCAGGATATGGCTGGCTGCGGGGATCCGCAGAATGCTGGAGAATATTGTCTATGTGGGCCATGTGGCACAGGGCAAGACCAGGAAGTCTTTGAGTGAGGGAATCCCGCAGACGGATGTCTCCCGTGACGGGTGGATCATCGTGGAGAATATGCACCCGCCCATTGTGGACAGAGAACTTTTTGACAGGGTACAGGAGATCATGGGGGAACGCCACAGCCAGAGCCTGGCCATCAGAGGGAAGCATGGGACGGCGGAGAATGTATTCAAGGGCCTGCTGGTATGTGCGGACTGCGGCAGGAAAATGGTGCGTCACAAGAATGTTACCCCCAAGGGAACCGCCCGGTATGTCTTTGTCTGCTGTGTGTATGAGCAGAACAGGGAAAAGCGGGGCTGTACGAAAAAGTATGTCAGGGAGCAGGACATACAGGAGGCAGTATCCCGGTCCCTGCGCCTGCAGATGGAAGCTGTGCTGGATCTGGAAAGAAAAATAAAAAAGGAAGGATGTCTTGGGGCGCGTGAAAAGGAGCTGGGTGGCAGGCTGAAATGTGCGCAGCAGAAAACAAAGCGTAACACGGCCCTGCGCAGCACTCTTTATGCGTCCCTCTGTGACGGCATCCTGACAAAAAAGGAATATCTGTCCCTTAAGGCGGAATATGACAGGAAGGCAGCGGAGCTTGAGGAAGAAATGGAAAGCATCCGGCAGGAAACGGCGGAGTTCAGGGCACAGTCTGCCTCCTGGGAAAGGTGGGCAGGATCCATCAAAGAGTGTTGCGCTTTCCTGGAGGGACAGACAATCACCCGGGGGATGGCGCTGGAACTGATTCAGTCCATCCGGGTGTCAAACTATAATGATCTGGAAATCATCTGGAATTTTCAGGATGAATTTGCCCGCATCGCCCAGATGTCCGTTCCTGTGGAAAACTGTGGGAAGGGGGCGGACGCATGAAAACAGCCGCCCTATATATGCGGCTTTCCAGCGAGGATATCCATGAAGGGGAGAGTTACAGTATCGGAAACCAGCGGGACTTGCTTTACAGTTATATCAGGGAACACAGGGAGTTTGACGGATGCAGTATCCTGGAATTTACGGATGACGGCTACAGCGGCATCAGCTTTGAACGCCCCGGGATAAAGAAGCTGCTGTCCCTGGCAGGAAAGACGGTGGACTGCATCCTTGTCAAGGATTTTTCCCGTTTTGGGAGGAATCTGGTGGAAGTGGGGGACTATCTTGACCAGATATTCCCATTCCTGGGAGTGCGTTTCATTGCGGTCAACGAGGGGTATGACAGTGGGAAGGGACTGGGGAGCTCCGTCAGCCTGGATGTGTCTCTGAAAGCCATGGTGTATGAGATGTACAGCAGGGATATCTCTGAAAAGTTACAGTGTGTCAAACGCGCGAAGATGCGTAAGGGGGAATACCAGTGCGCCATTGCCTTTTATGGATATAAGAAATCGGTAACAGCGAAGAACAAGCTTGAGATTGATGAGCCGGCGGCAATGGTTGTAAGGAAGATTTTTCAGATGGCCGGTGAGGGGATGCGTCTCACCCAGATCGCGCTGGAACTGAACCGGGAGGGCATCCCGTCCCCGCTGATGTACCGCAGGGCAAACCATACGGATGGGATGCGGGGCTGGAAAGTCGTGGGGGATGCGGTCTGGATGCGGGAGAATGTCCGCCGTATCCTGCTGGACGAGCGGTATACCGGATGCCTGATCGGCCACAAGAGGGTTATGGCGGATATGACCACGAAGCGGACCGAGGCAGTGCCCAGGGAGGAATGGATCGTGGCGAGGGATACCCAGGAAGCCATTGTATCAGAGCAGGAGTATCTCAAAGCCCAGGAAGTGATAAAGCACTGTGTCCAGAAGCCACAGAGGAAGCCGTTCCAGAAATTCAGGGGAATCTTAAAGTGCGGCTGCTGCGGCAGGGTCCTGGTTCGGAAAGCCGGTAAGAAGCCGTATTTTATCTGCCTTACTGCAAGGAGTATAAAGGACAGCGACTGTATGAAAGTCCATCTGGAGGAAGCAGCGCTGGAGGAGGCTGTTTTGGAGGCGGTAAGGGCACAGGTCGGGCTTTATTGTGACAGTATGGCAGTGCCGGTGGAGAAGTCGGACGCCTGCCTGCAGAAAGAAATCAGGGATTGCCAGAAGTCGGTCAGCCGGTATAAGTCTTTGCAGGCATCCGCCTTTGAGGATTACGCAGAGGGCCGGATCAATAAACAGGAATATCTTTCCGGCAAGCAGGAATCTGTCAGGCAGCTGGAGCAGCTGGACAGCCGAATCCGTGAATTGAATGAACAGCTTGCGGTGCAGCAGATGCAGCAGGCGGGGCGGGAAGCGGATCTGGGAAAATATGCTTTTGTAGAGGAACTGACAAGGGAAGTGCTGATTGACCTGATAAAGGAGATCCGGGTCAGCGGGGAAAACAGGATAGAAATCAGGTGGAACTTTCGGGAGAAAGAGCTTGTTTGACAAATGCCTGTCAGGAGACGTAATACAAATTTTTTATGTATGTCTTGACACAAGCAAATGTTTCGGAGATCGGGCGCACGGTGATCTGTGTGGGCAGCGGAAATGAGGGGGCAAACGGCGGACACCTGGCAGGCAGTCTGGAGAGAGCAGGGACAGGAGCAGGAACGAGGACGGGAGTCAGTGCAGGAACGGGAGTCAATACAGGGACAGGAGCGGGAACGAGGACGAGATTCAATGCAGGAACAGGAGCGGGAACAGGAATCAATACAAGAATAGGTTTGGGAACGGGAGGTGCGTCTGCGGCATCATACCTGCCGGCCGAAATAGAATTGGCAGTGGCGCGGTATGAACGCGCCCTGAATGTCCAGCTGTGGAAAAATTACAGTGATGTCTACCGGATCTATCTGCGGGCTCCCGGCGGGCAGGAAACGGAATTGCCCGCCAGCATAGAGGGCGGGAAATACACATTGAGGCTGGGGCAGACGGATATCCTGGTTTATATCGGGGAACCGCTGCCCTACTCGGCAGCCCAGGAGATTTACCTGGATCTGATCCCGGCGGGGAGTCCCTATATTGAAAGCGGGATCTGGACGGTTCGGCTGGTCCCGGTGGAGGTGGTCACAGGAAATTATTATTTCTATCTGCCTTCCTCCGCGGTGAGGAGCGAGGAAACGGGCTTTTACCGCCCTACTTCCGAGGTGACGTTGACCATACCTTCCACAGCCTCTAAAGTGATCACCGTGGGAGCCTATGACAGTATATATGACGCCTATGCGGACTTTTCCGGCAGAGGGTATGCGGATACCGCAAGGACGGTGGGCGTGGTGGCTTCAGGGCTGACGAAGCCGGATCTCGCGGCTCCGGGTGTAAATATCCTGGCGCCGGATATTTACGGGGGATACAATCCTGTCACCGGGACATCCTTTGCCACTCCCATTGTCAGCGGAAGTGCGGCGCTCTTAATGGAGTGGGGGATCGTCCG
Organism: uncultured Lachnospiraceae bacterium; assembly: GCA_948473115.1. Taxonomy (GTDB): domain Bacteria; phylum Bacillota; class Clostridia; order Lachnospirales; family Lachnospiraceae; genus Acetatifactor. Next base: position 17,431 of record CAOKWI010000042.1, read on the forward strand.
GGGGAATGATCCGTTCCTCTATGGGGAGAAGGTGAAGGCGTACCTGAGGAAGGGGGCCAGGGCGCTGCGGGGGGAGGCGGAGTATCCGAACTCTCGGGTTGGATGGGGAGGACTATGTGTATCCTCAAGCATTCCAAGCTGAGTCAGTTCCGGTCTGCCGGAGTGAAAAGGAGTCTGTTTTGTTTACTGGTCACGGACAAACTTCGCCTTCAATGTCGCAGCTCCATCTCTTTCCGCATTTTACCAGCAGTGTGCCAAGCTTCCCGAAAAGGGATTCCCTGCGGAAGAAATCAAGGAAATATACCACCTCAGATGGGGCATTGAAACTTCATTCTGCATACTGAAACATACAATAGCTGCCGTGAACTTCCATGCAAAAATCGTCCAAATTATAGAACATGTTATAATAGCTTTTTGGAGTATTGCAAATATTACATCGTAAAAAAGCTACTTCCGTAGAAGCAGTTCAGCGTTTCCTGACATCGATGGATCATTTTTACAGATATTTGAAAGAGAATGACATCATTTGCGAAAGTTTGGAAGCCGGTTGCAGAAGAAAGGAAATTGTGCATGATATCTGTATTAATCTGAATAATGAATTGAAGCAGAAAATATATCTTCCTTTTGATGGAAAGCGGGAACGGAAGATATTAGATGAGCAGATTGCGCTTTTACACAACCAAAACTTTTATCAACTTGGTCAATCCATCATTTGTCGACTTTTGTTAACATATGGTTTTAAAGAAAAAGTGGTGGTAAATTTTAAACGGCAGGACTTTGACAGCGAGAACGGAAAGTTACTGATAAATTATAATGGTGAGAATAGTATATCTATTAATCTGTTCCAAGATATTTATCAGGATCTGGCAGAGTATTGTACATTAAATAAGTATGGCGAGAGAGTATATCTGTTCACAAAAAGTAATGGGACACCATTGACCTCTGACAGCATATTGGGTACGCTGAAAAGCAGACTGGAAAAAATGGATATAACTAATTTTACGCCAACTACAGTGGCTTTGTCCGGGGTGGCTAATTTGATTGAAAGAGGATTGAGTTTGGGAGAAATAAAACTTTTGACAGGTTTCGAAACGCAGAAGATAGAAGATGTTTCACAATATTTATTGACAGATGAAAATGTTGACAAAGCAATCAATGAAAAAATGAAGTGAGGGAGTGTATATTATGAATAGAGCATGGACATTGCACGTAGAGAATTTTGCAAAAATAGAATCGGCAGATATCTGTATAACTCCGTTAATGTGCTTTGTAGGAGATAATAACAGTGGGAAGAGTTATCTGATGAGCCTTCTTTGGGGAATTCTTACTCTGGGGAAGGAACTGTTTCCCAAAACACCTTCAGATTCAAAGACATACAGAAAATGTGAAAATTGGTTAAAAGAAAATAAAAACAGAAATGCTGAGATAACAGATGACATAGTTGAAATGTATATCCAGTGGTTTAATGAACTGTTGGATATTCATAAAAAAGAATTGCTTCATAAGATTTTCAATTATGAAGTCGAAGCAGAAAAAATCTGGATCAGCGGTTATACACGCAAAAAGAAGCTGGAAATGCAGGGGAACGCTATTCTGTAACCGAGAGTTATATTCGATTTCCGAAACAGGAAATGTATAATCGAGAACAGCTTTTACGTATGAATGATTCAGTCAACCCGCGGACTCTGGTCCCTTTATTAGGGCAGGCAGCGAGGGATGTCAACAGGGATGAATGGGAAAAAGACAGAATTATTTTGAATGTTGATGGGGAATTTATAATTTCACATAAGAAGGTTCAAATGCAAAGGAATCCCGTTACAGGAGTGTTAGAAGGACAATTGACATTATAAAGGAAAATGGTGTTGGTCAGTATATGGGTTGATATATTATTTTACCCATTTGCAATCCGCATATTTTGGGGCACAGGCAGAACCCAAAGTATGCCAAAGACCCTAACACCAGGAAAACGTATATACGTGAGTACATAATTATTGCAATACCAATGTAATGGTGCTTTTTAGAGGGTGATACCATTTATGTGAAGGGAGAACAGTACTTCAAAGTTGTGGCAATAATATATCTTCACCCCTCTGCAAATGTAGCAATAATGTAACACCAGCCAACGAGTTTTCAGGGAAAATCGGGACAAAAAAGTTTAAAAAAATTTGTAGCAACTACTTGACACCAGCGGGGATCGTCCGGGGGAATGATCCGTTCCTCTACGGGGAGAACGTGAAGGCATATTTAAGGAAGGGCGCAAGACCGTTGCGGGGGGGGAGGCGGAAGTACATAATAACCGGGGTGGCTGGAGGGCGCTGTATGTCAGAGACAGTCTGCCGGAGTGATAAATTAGAATATTTGGTTTTCCAATAAAAAATTACGAAGAACGAGATATTATGAGATTTGTCTTGTGATAGCTTATGAATATGATATAATTGTTGAGGAAACATATAGTGAGAAATCATACAAAGGATGCAAATGCACCAGAGACGGCTGCCGGATGTAGTGCGTTCTACAATGGGGAGGGCGTATTGTGTGCGGTAACACGCTTTACAAAAATGTGAATGCCGAAGAGATCGCACAGTTCACAGCGGTACAGCGGATTCCTTTCCCGAAGGATATGCCACGGGAACTGTAGGATTTCATTTCTGCCGTAACTTATTTTGACATTGCGAACCGCAAAAAAAGGAAAATCCCAACAGGCGTCGGACATATACCGAAGTTCCCAATTGATGTAAGGTCAAAGGTTATCCCGGGAGAAGGCGCAGATGTTGCGGCGGAGCAGGCAATTTGTTGTGGCGGCCGGTTATGAAAAGGAGGATCCATATGGTCTTGGGAGTGACAGCCGGTGTCAGTATTATACGGAACCTGTTGGAGATCATACAGAGCTGTGTGCTGTTTTTGATCATGGATAAACCGCGGTATTCCTGGAAGAAAACCATCGCTGCCTATGCGGCGTTTATCGCGCTGTGCACCGCGGTTTTCACAATTTGGGTGCTGGTGGATCCACAGAGCTATGGAAGATTGATCACGGTATCCTTTCTGGTGATTCTGATCCTTTTTTTCAGGTTTATGAGCAGCTGCAGCATTTCCCGCATTCTCTATAATGTGTCCCTGCTGGCGTTTGTCCTGTTGTGGGGAATCGGCATAGGAGTGCGTTGTGCGACGATTTTCTTTGACGGGAATGTATGGGCGGATATTCTGTTTCGGCTCTTCTATTTCGCCGTGGCGGTATGGCTGTATTACCGCTATTTCAGGCAGACCTACCTGGAGATCGCGGAGTATCTGCAATCCCGCTGGAAGTGGATGGCTGCCGTGGCGCTGGCGGGAGACGCCCTGTTTATCTATTATTCCGTTTATCCGGAGCACGTCATGATAAGGGGCATACATGACAGGATCATTTCCTGCGGGATCGGCATCATATTGTTTGCAACGCATGTGATTATGCTGCGGGCAATTTATGCAATGCGCAGTGAGATGCTGGCCAGAGAGGAGACGGCCAGCTCGATGCTTCACAATGCTTATCTGGAGCGCTCACTTGCCATGATCCAGGAAAAAGTCGAACAGGCGGACAGAGCCAGGCATGACGCCAGGCACCATGATCTGGTGATCATGGAGTATGCCAGAAGAGGAGAGACGGAAGAACTCCTGCGCTACATGGAAGAAAAGGCGGAGGCGGAAGAGAGGGAGACGCCGACACGCTTTTGTGAGAACAGGGCGGTCAACAGTATTCTGACCGCTTACGCCCAGCAGGCAAAGCAGGCAGGAATCCGGATGACAGTGGAAGCGGCGGTACGGCGCGATATAGGAATCAGGGATATTGACTTTACGGCTATTTTGGGCAACGCGCTGGAGAATGCGGTGAACGGCTGCATGGAGGCGGAAGAGGAGACACCGTTTATCCATGTGGTAATACACACGAAAAACAACAAGCTGGTGATAGTGGTCAAGAACACCTGCCATGGGAGGGTTGTCTTTGAGAACGGGATTCCTCAGTCGAAAAAGAGCGGTATCGGGGTCAGGAGCATGATCCGCAGCGCAGCAAACTATGACGGACAGCTGGATCTGCATTGTGCGGATCATATTTTTACGGCACGGATCATACTGAAGGCATCCTGACATCCCGAAAGGGGCAAATGCCTGTTACAGGTTCTCTGACTGCCGGCAGAACTCATAAAAGTCGCTGAGCTCATTCATGCTGCTGTTTGTGAGAAGGAAGAATTTTTCGTGATGCTTCATGAGCTCCGGCTTCCGATCAATGACAGCATCCGGGTTTTGCATCAGCAGGGCCAGTTCATCGAGCTCCGCCAATTCCTCCCGGCTCAGCAGACGGAATCTGTTGCGGAGATATTCCGGCTGATGGGAGTAAAATATTTCGTTGTTCATCAGTGAGTGGAAATCCATGAACAGATACCCGCAGACCCCCTCCAGAATGTCCTGTCCGGCAGTGAACAGCTCCAATTTTTTCGTCAATGTGTTGTCCCTCAGACCCAGCCAGGCTTCCGAGGCGGTAAGGAATTTGCGGCGGGGCAGGTCAAACTGGCTGTAGCCAAAGCGCCGTTCATATTCGTAATATCCGTCCACATCAACCAGTACCCATCTGCTTTCCGCAAAACTCCAGTATTCGTTTACCCAATGCTCTGTGTAACTGGTTCCGTCGTTTCCGAAATCCACGAAGCCTGCCCTGGAGCGGCAGGGAATTCCCCGGGCTTTCAGGAGCGCGCTGAACAATACGGAGGCGTGGCGGCAGGACACGGTAATCCTCTTCGTCACATCTTTACCGGAGACAAAGCCGTTTTTATCCAAGCGGAAGATTTCTGCCACCATGGCCGCTGCGGTGACAAACAGCTCGTCCTCGTCCTTAAAACGTTCTTTGGGGTAGGAAGCCAATTTTCCGAAGTAGGTATCCTCAAGGTAAGCTGAGGGTGGTGTGTACAGCAGCGTGGGGTGGGTGAGCTGATCGCAGACCAGCATGCCAAGGGAGGGGACGTCATCCGGCAGTGAGGCCGCATATTCCCCGTATGCCCCCAGGCAGGTATAAACACTGGTTTCCAGATAAGGCTGATAAATGTTCTCGTTCATTCGCTGTTTCCTCGCTTTCCTGTTTAAGCAGTTTTGATTGGTAACCAGATCTCCCATGTGTAGCCCTCCTCATTGGCGTCTCCTCCCGGAAACACTTCCAGGCTCGGCATCCGTTCATCCCGCTGGTATTGGCTTGCCGGAAACCATTCTGTCATGATTCTGGTGTAAGCGGCAGGCACATAATCTATCCCCGTGGGGGATGTGACGGGGAAGACAGCCCATGTGGCCGCCGGTATGGTTTCCAGGGTGGTTCCCTCCGGCTTTCTCCCCCTATATTCCGCTCCGATCATGGTCTTTGTCTTTCCGTTTACCGGTTCAAACCAATAGGCGCCAACCTGCCAGAAGGGCGCTGTATAATAGCTGTCCGCGCCGCCTCCGTTCCAGAAGGATGCGTTGTACCTTTCCATAAAAGTACGCCACAGGGGGGTCAGACTGTCACCTGCCTGGCATTCTTCGTCACAGCCTGCCAGTCCCGCGATCTGAAATGCCTCCTTTTTTTCGATTCTGAAATGTAAGCTTTCGGCGCCTTTCACTGTGAGGGAAAAGGACATGGGAGGGTAAGTCTTTAAGGAGATTCCTGTTCCACGGGCAGAAAGGGGCGTCGTTCCATGCAGCTCTTTAAAGGCTCTGGTAAAGGCAGCCGGGGATTCATAGCCATATTTTAAGGCAATATCCACAATCTTCTCTCCGCCACCCTGTATGTCGAACACGGCCTGCGACAGACGCCGTCGGCGGATATATTCCGACACGGACATCCCTGTCAAAAAGGAGAAAACTCTCGAAAATTCGTAGATGGAACATCCCACCATGCGCGCCAGAGCTTCCCTGTCCAGGGGCTCCGTCAGATTTTCCTCAATATGTCTCATAACATGGTTTAATCCATTCAGCCAATCCATAACTGCTCCTTTCCCGACAGCCCTGATGAAGGGCACCAGAGCATGCTTGAAACACGCTCTTATATAATATAATGCATCATAAAGAGAAATTCTTTGCATTTCTTGCTGAGTTTAGGCAAGGAAAGTAACAGTTTGGCCGAAGGCCGAACTGTTACGATGATGCACACAAAATGAGTTTTCAACTCATTTTGGCGCCTGCAAGTCTCGCAAAATTGCATAGGAACGCAATTTTGACTTCGCGGTGCCGCATGGCTGAACTGTTACCAAGGGAAAGGTCAAAATAGGGGAAATGATTGACAAAATCCCGGATATCCCTTATAGTTATTTCACTGTGTTAAGGAACTGTGAAAAAATAATCTTCACAGTTCCTTACATCGGCAAAGGCCGTGCCTGAACGTCACCGCACAAAGGAGATGCACTCATTGAAAAATACGATTATTTCCTTAAAAGATATCACCGTTTCCTATGACGGGGAACAGGTTCTGGGAGGCTTTAACCTGGAGATACACGACGGGGAGTTTGTCACCCTGTTAGGTCCCTCCGGCTGCGGCAAGACCACTGCCCTGCGCACCATTGCCGGCTTTATCAAACCGGACGCGGGGGATGTCTTTTTTTATGACAGGAACATTACCGGTCTGCCGCCCCATAAGCGGGAGGTCAACACGATCTTTCAAAAGTATGCCCTGTTCCCGCATCTGAATGTCTATCACAATATTGCCTTCGGCATGCGGCTGAAGGGCTGCAGCGAGAGCCGGATCAGGGAGACCGTGCACAGGATGCTGGCCATGGTGGACATGTCCGGCTATGCCCACCGCGGCGTCAGCCAGCTTTCCGGCGGGCAGCAGCAGAGGGTGGCCATCGCCCGGGCGCTGGCCAATGAACCGAAGGTCCTGCTGCTGGACGAGCCTCTGGGCGCGCTGGATCTGAAGCTGCGCAAGGATATGCAGGCGGAGCTGAAAAAGATCCAGCAGCAGACAGGAATCACCTTTGTCTTTGTCACCCATGACCAGGAGGAGGCTCTGTCCATGTCCGATACCGTGGTGGTGATGGACAGGGGCATGATTCAGCAGATCGGCACACCCACGGATATTTACAATGAGCCGGAGAACGCCTTTGTGGCGGATTTCATCGGGGAATCCAACATATTGGACGGCGTGATGCTGGAGGACTATTCCGTGAAGTTTGCCGGACATGTTTTCCATTGTCTGGACGGCGGCTTTGGCAGCAACACTCCCGTGGACGTGGTGATTCGCCCTGAGGATATCAAGGTGGTGGAGCCGGAGTCCAGCCTGATCACCGGGGAGGTTACTGCTGTGACCTTCAAGGGAGTACATTATGAGATCATTGTGGATGTGGATGGATTCAAATGGATGATACAGTCTACGGAATGCCGCGAGGCGGGCGACCGCATCGGACTTGCCCTCACTCCCAACGATATCCACGTCATGGCAAAGTCAAAGTATTCCGGTATGTTTGGCGATTACAGCACTTTCAGCGATGAGATGGGAGAGGATAAGACTGCTTCCAGCGAGGCGCTGGCGGAAGAGGAGGACAGTGCAGATGAAATCTGAATCCAAACTGCTCTCCGCCCCCTACACGGTGTGGATGACGGTCTTTATCGTGCTGCCCATGCTGCTGGTAGGCTATTTTGCCTTTACGGATAAATCGGGCAGCTTTACGCTGGAAAATATTCTGAACGTGGGACAATACTCCAATGTATTCCTGCGCTCCATCTGGCTGGGGGCAGTGGCAACCGTTGTTTCCCTGGGGCTGGGATATCCCCTGGCGTACATTATCGCCAAGATGAATGCCAGGCGTCAGAATGTGATGGTGATGCTGGTCATGCTGCCCATGTGGATGAATTTCCTGCTGCGCACCTATGCCTGGATGACGCTGCTGGAGGATAACGGACTGATCAACTCGGCATTGGCTGCCCTGGGGCTGCCCCGGATCCATATGATCAACACCGCCGGGGCAGTGGTGCTTGGTATGGTCTACAATTATATCCCCTATATGATCCTGCCCCTGTACTCGGTGCTGACGAAAATTGACAAGAGTGTGATAGAGGCTGCCCAGGATCTGGGAGCCAACGACAGGGAAGTCTTCTTGAAGGTGATCATGCCTTTGAGTATGCCCGGAATCATCTCCGGTGTGACCATGGTATTCGTTCCGGCGGTGAGCACCTTTATCATTTCCAAAATGCTGGGAGGAGGCGGAAATCTGCTGATCGGAGACCTGATCGACATGCAGTTCCTGGGCAGTGCCTACAATCCCAATCTGGGTTCTGCCGTGTCCCTGGTACTGATGGTGATCATCCTGATCTGCATGGGTATCATGAACCAGTTTGACGACGGAGAGGCGGCGGAGGGAGGAGGTATGCTGATATGAAAAAGGCGGGTGCCCGCATTTACACCTTTCTCATTTTCCTGTTTTTGTATGCCCCGATTCTGGTGCTGATCGTGTTCTCCTTCAATGACTCGGAGACCGCCAGCCGCACGGTATGGGGTGGATTTTCCCTGCGGTGGTACCGGAAGCTATTTGAGGATCGGCTGATCCTGGAGGCATTGTGCAACACGCTGCTGATCGCGGTGGTATCCGCGGCGGCGTCCACGGTGCTGGGCACCATGGCGGCCATCGGGATCAACTCCATGAAGCGCCTGCCAAGACGGGTCATGATGAACATTACGAACTTTCCCATGGTGAACCCGGAGATTGTCACCGGCGTGTCACTGATGCTTTTGTTTGTGTCCGCTGTGAGGCTGTTCGGGGGGAGAAGCCTGGGAATGGGTTCGCTGTTTGCGGCCCATATCACCTTCTGCCTGCCCTATGTGATCCTGTCCGTGCTGCCCAAGCTGCGCCAGATGGATCCCAACCTTTACGAGGCGGCTCAGGATCTGGGATGCCCTCCCGTGAAGGCTTTTTTCAAGGTGGTGCTGCCGGAGATCATGCCCGGGGTCGTGACGGGGCTGATCATGGCGTTTACCCTTTCCATCGACGATTTTGTGATCAGCTATTTTACCAGCGGAACCACCCAGACCCTGCCCATTTACATCTATTCCATGACAAGAAAGCGCATCAGCCCGGAGATCAATGCCCTGTCCACTGTGATGTTCGCGGTGGTGATGGTGCTGCTGATCATCATCAATGCGCGCAATGCCAGGGAGCGTAAAATAGAGAAGGCTCAGGAACGGCATGAGAGTGTATAGGGAACGAGGATGCTCTGTGCCGTGTGTATGTCACGGTGAAAGAAAAACAGGGGTGCACCTATGAAGAAATATCATTTGAACTGCAATTTATTTATGGTCGTCTGTCTGACACTCTGCCTGTGGCTGGCTCCTGTGCAGCCGCTTCTGGCCGGGGAGGCAGCCTCCGGTGGCTTCGCTGTGCAAGGATCGAAAGCGGCTTCCGGTGGCTTTGTCGCGCAAGGGTCAAAAGCGACTCCCGGCGGTTTTGTCGGTGCGGGGAAGCAGGCGGCTTCCGGCGCAGCCGCTTCCGCGGAAAATACTGCGGCTCCGGACAGGGGCGTTACCATCAATGTCTACAATTGGGGCGAGTATATCGCCAACGGTACAGACGGATCGCCGGATGTGAATGAGGAGTTTACCCGGCGCACGGGAATCAGGGTCAACTATACCACCTTTGACAGCAATGAGGCGCTGTATTCCAAGCTGGTCGGGGGCGGCGCAGATTATGACGTGATTATCCCCTCGGACTATATGGTATCGAAACTCATCGACGAAAATATGCTGGCGGAGCTGGATTTCTCCAACATTCCCAATTTCCGGTATATTGACGAGCGCTTTCAGGATCCCGACTATGATCCGGGAAGCCGCTATTCGGTGCCCTATACCTGGGGCGTGGTGGGACTCTTTTACAATACGGACTATATTGAGGAGGAGATCACCAGCTGGTCTGCCCTGTGGGATGACCGGTATGCGGGGAAGATACTGATGTTTGACAATCCCAGGGATTCCTTTGCCATCGCCCAGTTACTGCTGGGGCAGTCGCTGAACACCACGGATGAGAACGACTGGGCGGAAGCCGCCGCGCTTTTGAAACAGCAGAAGCCCCTGGTGCAGGCATATGTGATGGACAGGATCTTTGACAAAATGGAGAGCAGCGAGGCGTGGATTGCGCCCTACTATTCCGGTGACGCGGCAATCCTGGTGGAGAACAGTGACAGTATCCGGTTCGTGGTGCCCGAGGAGGGAACCAATTATTTCGTGGATGCCATGTGCATTCCCGCCACCTCCAGCCATAAGGAGGAGGCGGAGGCCTATATCAATTTCCTGTGCGATCCTGAGATTGCCGGCGCTAATATGAATTATGTGGGTTATTCCACGCCGGAGAGCGCGGCGAAGGAGTACATGGACGAGGAGATGGTGGAGAATCCCGTCTATTATCCGGACGAGGAGATACTGGAGCGCACGGAAGTATTTGTGAATCTGCCGGAAAGCACCAGCAAGCTGGTAGATCATCTGTGGGCGGAAGTGAAGATGGGGGGGCCCGGGGAATCCATGGTGTTGGTGGCGATCATTTTGGGCTTCCTGGCGGTGTATATTGCCATCCTGGTCTATAAGAGACAGAAGCGTAAAAGGGAACTGACCTGATTCCACCAGGTCAGTTCCCTTTCGCTAAACAGCTTCATTCGGCAATTTCGCTGAGCAATTCCATTCAATAGCATCATTCGGCAATTTCACTGAGCAATTCCATGCAACAGCTTCATTCAGCGCCTTCATTCAGCATCTTCTCAAACACTTCTTCTGCCACGGGTCTGCAGTAGCGGTAGCCCTGTGCCACGTAAGCCCCGATCTCCATCATAAGCTCCGTGTCATTCTCCGTTTCCACGCCTTCGCATACTACCTGGGCGTTCAGGTCCGTGGCCAGATTGACGATGTTTTTCATGATGCTCACTTGTCTGGTACGATTCTCATTGTTGAGGAGAAAGGAGCGGTCCAGCTTGATGACGGAGGCCGGGATCTGCTCAAAGACACCCAGGGAGGAGTAGCCGGAACCGAAATCGTCTATGGAGAGGCGAACTCCCTTTTCCCGCAGGATCTCCACGATCTCCATGACCTTCTGCTGCTGGACTTCCTCCACCACAAGGGTTTCCGTGATCTCTACCTCGATCAGCTCCTTCGGCACCTGATATTTGTCTATCACGGCTTCGAATCTGTCCGGGAAGCTGTCCTCAGTGAAATGAATCCGGGAAAAATTACAGGAGACAGGCACCACGTTCAGGCCTGCGTCGATCCTTCTGCGAAGCATTCTGCACACGCTTTCCATCACAAAGAAATCGATCTCCCGTATCCTGCCGGTGCGCTCATAATAGGGCACAAAGAAACCCGGAGCGCGGATCGCGCCTCCAGCTGTGGGATCCTTGAACCGTACCAGGGCTTCCGCCCCCACGATCCTCTCGTTGCGGATATCCACCTTGGCCTGATAGAAAGCCACGAAATCTTTGCTGATATCCACGGATTCCAGCAGCTTCTCCCGCTCATGATCCTCCTTTAATTTCGCGCGCAGTTTGTCGTCATAAATCTGTACGGCGTTCTGGTAGCTGTTTTTCAGCGAATCCACCAGCTGTATACTTTCGGACAGGGCGCGCCTCAGGTCGCTGTCCCCGTTCTCCAGGCAGCCCACTCCCATGGCCAGGGACATGTGGATTCCTGCTTCCCGGTGGATCCGCCCGGAGATCCTGTCGGCTATGCCTGCAAGCCTCTCCTTTAACGCGTCCACATCCTCATATCTCACAAAGAGTACAAAATGGCTCCCATAGCTTCGGGCGTATAGTTCCCGCCCGCTGTTCACCTCCCCGGAGAGTGTTTCTATGACCAGTTCCAGTATCCGCTGGCCCGCATTCCAGCCATACAGCGCGTTGTAGCTCTTAAATTGGCCGATATCCGTATATGCCACGGCGTAATTACTGCTTCTGTCCGCCGCGAGTATTTTCGCTGCCCGGTATCTCAGATAATTGAGGTTCCAGACGTTAAATTCCGTATCCTTGTACATCAGCTTCTGGACACGCATGCTGTTGCGCAGAAGGAAGAACAGCACCAGGATCACAGCCGCGGCGCAGCAGGACAGGACCAGAATGATCACAATACTGTGGTCGCTTATGAAATTCGCCAGGCTCATCTTGGAGTAGAAATTGTCCTGAAGCATATAGTCGTTGACCATCTTGTCGCTGACTTCCAGAAGCTCCTTGTTTAAAATGCCCAACAGAGGCGAATCCTCATCCTCCGCTACCACCATATAGATATTATGGACGTCGCTCAGGACGCTGTGGATCTCCATCTGGTTAAACCGAAGCTGTGAGCCCAGCAGATACTCCGCCAGGTATCCGTCGCACATGGCGGCGTTTGCCCTGCCGTCTTTCACGGCATACAGGCTATCCAACTGTGTGGGAAAGGTAAGCAGTCCTGTGTTTTCCCCTGTGAAGTTCTGCACCGCCTCCCCTGATGCGTTGTTTTCCTCCACCGCAAGGGTGGTGATGGCATCGGTTTTGTCGTTTCTTCTCATAATGATGACCTGGGGCACCTGGGCATATACCTTGGTGACGGCCAGCCCCTCTGCCTTCATGTTCTGGGAGGTCTCCCCGCAGTAACTCAGAATGTCGATGCGGCCTTCCTTCAGGGCGTCCTTCGCGTCCTCCATGTTGTCCAGCCCCACATAGTCAAAGTGGATGCCCGTGCTCACAGAGACTTCTTCCAGAATCTGTCTGGCCAGGCCAAGGTATTCCCCCTCATTTTCATAGGAAAAGGGATAGCAGTCGGGGAAATATCCCACGACCAGAGTTTCCTTTGCCGCGATATATTGTTTCTCCTCGCTGGTCAGCAGAATGGTCTGGTCCAGCCTGCTGTCATAGTACTTTACCATCAGTTCGTTTTCCAGCTCCGGACGGTTCATCTTCACGTCCGCGATCCCCTGGTTGAGTTCCCGCATCAGATCGTCATTCCCCTGCCAGGATATGTAATAAAACGGCATGGGCGCAAATCTGCCGACTACCCGCTGGCCTTCCCTGACCTCTGTCAGGGAGTGCACCAGTGCGTCTATCTCGCCCGCGTCCAGTGCCGCCTGCAAGGCAGCCGTGTCCTGATACTCCCGCACCTTGGGGCTGAAAATACCATGATCCGCCATGTATTCATAAAATTCGTCCTTCCGGATGTAACTGCCCACCACTCCAAAGGTGGCTTCCCACATGGCGCTGAAATCCTCGTAGGCGATGGTACTGTCACTGTTTACGGCAATAGCCCCGAAGGTGTAGCCGCTGGCCAGATCCGCGTATTGATACAGCTCCGCCCGTTCCTTGGAATACTGTGCCGAGCCCACAAGGTCGATCTCTTGTCTCAGCAGCATGTCCAGGGCGTCCCCCCAGCTGGTGCACTCCACATATTCGATATTCCAGCTGACATAATCGCACAGGGCCTCCAGGTACTCCACATCCATACCTGAGCGGCTGCCGTCAGGGCGTATTTCGTTGTAGCCGTCCATAGGGAAAAAACCTACCCGGACCGTGCGCCTTTCCGCGCCATGCACCGTTCTCGCATCTCCTGTCGGCAATGCCGCCAGAAGCGTGATCAGGGATAATAACGCCGCCGCAAGCCGCAGCGCCGGAACCCTTTTTACCCTGCCTGTCTGATCATTTCTTCGATTCTTCATTTTTCTCACACTAGACCTCCATATATTGCCATTATAAGTTAATTCAATATCAAAATGCAAGGATTTGTTGGTAGCAGTTCAGCCGGTCAAAGTAAGCAGCGTCACTTTTCATACCCACGCCACCGCGAGGTGTTTTCACGCGTCTTTTGCGTGATAAAACCAAAGCGATTAGAATAATCGCTTAGACAGCTGTGCGCAAAACCGCTGTTTTGCGGTTTCTGTGCATATGTTACTGGTCACGGAGTGAACAGTAACGTAGCAGCTGAAAATCGTGCCGGCACGAATTTTCGGATGCTTACTTCGGCTGAGGGAGCGTCATGTCATGAGCAAAAAAAGCAGCGTAGCAGCGAATGGCGCTGTAAGCACGATTTTGCGAATGGCGCTGGCTGAACTGTTACATTTGTCGAAAGCAATCATTGAATATATTTTGTTGACAATTCGTTTAGAATACGTTACCTTAAAAGTACTGATACATGAAAACCTGTTTCCTGCGGGCACGCTTCCCGGGGAGGAACGCCGGCTGAAGCGGGCAGGGAGAAGTTTTATGAAGACAACCGTGAAAAACACTGTGTTTACGCTTTTATTTCTGACGTTAAGCATTACCACTGCTTTTTTGATTTATCTGCATTTTCTGGCTCCGGGGGACAAAGACCTGACCGGGGAGTGGACCGCGGAACTGGACATGACAGACCGGGCTGCCGTCACAGCGCTCGGCTGGCTGCAGGAGATAGAGGCTGTCTCAATTTCCCTGGAGGACATGGAGTCCTATATGCAGGATCTGACCATTCAGGTCAACCTTACCCTGGAGCAGACCGGACAGTCCGGAGGAACCTTCCGCTGCCACATTCCGCCGGAGAGTTACGAGGCATGCAGCCAGGCTGCCTATGAGGCGTTTGCCGCCGCTTTCCGGGAACTTCTGGTCCAGAGGCTCCGCATGGCAGGCTATGGGGACGGCACGGATGCGGATGCGGTGGAAGCGCTCGTGGAGGAAACCTTCGGAATGTCCACCGTGTCTTATCTGCGCGCCTGTGCCCCCGGGCTGCTGCCCGACCTGGAAGAACTACAGGCGCAGTATGACGGCAGCGGTACTTATGGGATTGCGGAAGGTATTCTCACCAGGCAGTTTGACGACGGGAGGCCTGTGACGGCGATAGAGGAGCGTTATATCCGGCAGGGCTCCAGCCTGGTTCTGTCAGAAGAAACTGATTCCGCCGGGTCTGTCCGCCTTTCGGCACATTATCCCATGGTATATACACTGGTGCAATGACACCGAAAAAGCAAGATTCCTCATGTTTTCAAGGAAATGAGTGAAAAGGGAGATCCGATGAAACAATTTATACTCATGAACGAAAACTTTTGCCGACCTAAATCTATAACGAGTGAACGCATGGTCAGTGTTGAACAGAAAGCAGCAGATAAATGCGTTCACGAGTATATGAGCAAATGGATACGAAAAGTTAGTTCTTTTTTCTTAATCATGATCCTGATAGGTTCCATTCCCTCTGTCAGGGTGTGTGCCGGCTTCGAAATTCCCAGAATCTGCCAGGTACAGGTGGATTCCGGCGCTTTTTATCCTGTCAAGACGCTGGATTATGGCTATGATCATAATACCTACTTTTCCCTGCGGGACATTGCCATGATCCTCAGGGATACGGACAAGCGTTTTTCCCTGGACGTTGCGAAAAGCGCTGTCTCCCTGAATCCTGGAGGGACTTATTTCCCTGTGGGGACGGAAAACGTTCTCTGGGAAGACCGGGAGAATCCGGACGTTTCCCTGCGGCGGAATGAATGCAATGTAAACGGACAGACGGTATTTTACTATACCCTGATTATGAAGCTGCCATCCGGTTATTATGACTGCTTCATGATGGCGGCGGATCTGGCCATGATCCTGGATGTGGATATGGCTGCACCCGCAGCAGGTTCCCTGCAGTTCAATATACAGGAGCCTTTCCATATTTCTCCGGATGCTATGGAACAGGCCGGCTATTTCTACGGCGTCAACAGTGTGCTGGCGGGTGATGCCACCACAGGGGAGATTTACTATCAATATCAGTCGGATACTCCCTACTCCATAGCCAGTACCACCAAGCTGATGACCTGTCTCCTGGCCATGGAGGCGATCTCTGCCGGACAGATTTTCCCGGAGGAACAGGTCACCATCTCGGACGCGGCACAGAGGCTGTCTGCTTCGGATGACGGGGTGATTCCCATGGAGGCCGGGGAGCAGATTACGGTGCAGGATCTCCTGGTGGGGGCGCTTCTGCCTTCCAGCAATGAATGTGCATTGTGCCTGGCCGAAAGGATTGCCGGTTCGGAGGAAGCCTTTGTCCAGAGGATGAATCAGAAGGCGCAGGAACTGGGGCTATCCCAGGCGGTCTTTTATAACAGCCACGGCCTGCCCTGTTACACGGAGGATCAGATTCCTTCCAAAATACAGAATCACATGAGTGCAGAGGATATGTTCCGGCTGGTGTCTTACCTGCTGAAGGTATATCCCCGGATCACGGATATCACATCCATGGAAAACGCTACGTTAAGTTATCATGACATTGAAGTACGTAATTCAAATCCTCTTTTGTATAATATGCCCGAAGTAACCGGCCTGAAGACGGGAACCACCAACAATGCCGGGGCCTGTCTGGTCACTTCCCTGGCGGCGGATAACGGGACTGAGGAGCATGATCTGGTGGTGATTGTGCTGGGAGCAGAAGACGGCATAGAAAGAGGGCGCGTCTCAGGACTGCTGGCCAGATATGCCCTGCAGACTTTCCGGACAGGCGGGGAAGAGACCGAGGAGGGGGCATCTGTCCAGGCGCCCCTGCATCTGCCGACACATGCGGAGGCGGCGGTAGACCGGATCCTTCGGACGGCAAAAAAAGCACATGCAACAGAGCAATAACGGAGCAAAAGCAGGACAGTGACAGGGAAGTAACGGAGCAGTAACAGAATAGTAACAGAACAGCAGCAGGGAAGTAAATGAACAGAAACAGAACAGCAGCAGTAAATGAACAGAAATAGAACAGCAACAATACAGAAATAGGACAGTAATAGGACAGGAGTAATATATTATGAAGAAAGATTTTTCCACAGTAACAGGAATTGGATATAAATTGCTTTACAGTTCCATGGCGGTGATTTTGATGGTCAATCTGCTTACGGGCTGCGCTGGCCCTGGGAGTGAGGGTGGTCTGTCCGTGAAAGAACCGGCAGAAGCCTTGGATACCCAATTGCCGGGAGGGCAGCCGGTTCCGGCACAGATGGAAACGGAAGAGCAATTGCGTGAAAGGCTGGCGGCCTTGCAGGATAAGCCGGAAACGCTGGCTGAGAGGATTGCCTTTTACGAAGAACTGCTGGCCAGGGATCTTTTCCGCGAGGAGGATTATCTGGAACTGGCGGGGCTGTATGCCGATGCCGGCGACAGGGAGGCACAGCGCCGGATGCTCTGGTGGGCTTTCCGCCTGTACCCCGGGGAGGAATATGCCCGGAAGCTGCAGGAACTGATCCTGCGGTGTAGCAGTGACGAGAAACCGGCGGAGGCACTGGTCACCGCCTTGCAGCAGGCGCTGGCAGAGCGGGATGCGGCAGCGTTTCGCGCTGTGGTACAGGGGGAGGACTGGAGGGAGACTTTCCAGGAGGCGCCGGAGATTTACGCCACTTCCACCCTCTATACCGGCGGAGGCCTGACGGCGCAGATCGTGAGCGACAGCTATGAGACGGAGGTATTTCTGCTGTCTGCTGACGGGGCGTGTCTCTATGGCCGCCTGAATGACGCCGGAAGTCTGATCGGTTCCGCAGTGTATGGGGACGGCGCTTACAATGGCGATGCAGAGGTCTGCTGGTTTGACGGGGAGGGCAGCCAGTATAAAAAGTATCAGGCTTCGCTGCGCAATGACGTCTGTGTGGATGAACTTTCTGTAGAGTATGAGGGCGCTGTCTACAAAGGCGCTTTGGGTGAGGATGGTTCCACAAAGGAGGAACAGCAGGAGAAGGTGACCCTTGCAGGCGGCGTGGTGTACGCTTACCAGGAGGGCGGCCGCGGTTATCTCTACCAGGAGGATGCCACCAGGGAATCCTTCCGGATGGACTGCGAATCGCTGGGACTGCCCCGTGCGGAGATCTGGGAATAGAGGAGGCCGGTTATGAAGAGAACAGGACAAATGGGAAAAGGGATTATCAGTGTGCTGCTCGCCGTATTGCTGGGTATCGGACTGGCTTTTACCGGGTATGTGCCGGAGGTGGAGGCGGCGGGGGCTGCGACGGAGATGGCGAATCTGGTCATCTTTGTCAAGATGCAGGGAGCGGCAGGGAATGAGTTTGATACGATTGTGGACAACATATCTTATCAAACAGATAATTGGGCGCGGATCAAAGGCATGTTTCAGGGGGGCACTGATCCCCAGATCGACAATTCGTTTGCCAATTATATACGGCTGGTCACCAATAACAAGGTGACAATTCAGAATATTTTCCCCCAGATATATACACGTGATGACGGCACGGAAGGCATCCATGTGCTGGAACTGTCGTTGGCCCGGTATGATACGCCCGATGCCATGGCATATGAGGTGATCGAAAGAATACGGACGTCAAGTCCGGGCAATAACCCCGATTGTCTGGATGTGTCAGGTTATAACCTGGATCTCAACGGAGATGGCTGTGTGGATAATCTGACCATTCTGGTACAGGGTGACAATATCAATGGTGAAGACCATTCCTTTAAAACGGATTATGGCGGGGCTGAGACGATCAACGGTCTGTATGTCCGTTGTTATAATGCCATGCCTTCTTCCGGTGTGCTGGGCGGGGGCGGCGCCAGGCTGATCAGCCATGAGTTCCTGCACACGCTGGGGCTGCCGGATCTGTACAGGAAGGATATCGTGCCGGGCCAGGAAGGAGGTCCTGTGGGTATATGGGATGTAATGGCAGGATCCGCCTCTACGGTGCCACAGTATCCTTTGGGATATCTGCGGGCAAGGGAGGGATGGCTGGAGGGAGATCAGGTTGGAGAGATCACAGGAAGTGGTACATATACCCTGACAGCGGTGAGCCAGCCGGACGGGATCGGCGGCACCAGACTTTTCACCATCCGCACACCTATGACTCAGGGAGATTCCGAGATTATCTGCCTGGAATACCGGCAGGCGCTGCCGACTCCCAATTATGAGCATTTTCCGGCGGGCTACGGAGGCCTGGTCATGTACCGTGTGGACAATAAAGTAGACGATAAATCCAATTTCTTTGGGGAGAATTATATTTATGTATACCGTCCCGGCGCCACGGCTCCTAATGACTGTGTGCCTAAGACCTTAGATGCTGCCTTGAAGACGGGACAGACCTACGGCAGCACAGATCTGTCCGCCCCCGTTTCGGAGAATACCCTTCATTATTCGGACGGCAGCAACAGCGGCATCCGCATCAGCAACCTGCAGTTTGTGCCGGATACGAATGAAACCCAGATCACCTTCCAGGTGGACCTTGCGGAATATGGGGACGGATGGCAGGCGCTGGGAGGGGTGGCTGCCGATGATGTGGGGAATAGGGTGACAAACTTATATGCCGATTCCGCCGGGAATCTGTACCTGGGCTATATCAATACGGCAGGACAGCTGTGTGTGCGCAGATGGGATCAGGCGACAGGGCTCTGGCAGCAGATGGGCGGAACACTTGCAGCCCACGGAGGTTCCATAGTGGCCATGTCTGACTGTAACGGTCAATTGTATCTTGCCTATGTGGATCCCGCCGGGAATCCGGTCTATTCTGTGTGGAACGGCAGCAGCTGGAGCAGCGCGGTCCAGATGGATACCGGATATCCGAATTCGATACAGCTGCTGGCGGACGGCAGTGAGATTTATGCCGCATACCAGAGACCCAGGGGAGATCAGCAGCAGCTGGTCATACGGAATCTGAACAGCGGGGCGGTGGTGGTCGATGACCGCACTGCCAGTACCTCTGCAGGAGGGTTCGGCAATCCCACTGTGGCAAAGCAGGGAGAACTGTTCTATGTGGCGTACGGGGTATATCCCGAAGTCAGTAAGATCGATGTCTATGATACTGTGACGAAAGCCTGGTCCCCGGCGCTGGAATACGACAGGTACGGCAATATCAATCTGCTGCACCGGCAGGGGATGAAGCTGTATGGCTTTTCCGGCAAGCCGAGTGCGCCCGGGGAAGCAGAAGTCATTCCGGTGCTGACGATGTGGAACGGCTCCGCGTGGACGAGGACAGCGGTTCCGCAGATGCCCCGGTATCACCAGGTTTCCCTGCTGACGGCAGGTGAGACAGTATACCTGGCCTATAAAGATGATATTGAGAAAAAGGCTGGCATGCTCCGGCTTTCAGGGGACAGCTTCGTGTCCTGCTATGAAGGGCTGAACGGGCAGGCGGAGGATTTCCAGGCAGCAGCCGTCGGAGATCAGGTGTTTGTTGCCACTACGACGGGCAATACGGTAGTGGTGCGGTGCCAGAAGGTGGAGTACGAGCCGGAACCCGTGCCCCCCCCATTGCCTCCGCTCACCGTGAGCCTGACGCCGCCGGCAGGCTATACCAATGCCGACGTCTATATCGACGGGATCCGGTATACAGCCACGAAAAGCGGTGACGGCTATACACTGCAGCTGCCGGATCAGACCGGAAAGACTGCGGTCATGTACTATTACAATGAGAGGAATGTTCCCAAGGGGATGTATGTTTGGAGACTGAGCTATCAGGGAGATACCTGTACTGCAACTCCACTGCCGGGGCTTCAGGATCTGCTCAGCTACCATGGATTTTCCATACGGGTACAGGGATATTCGGGACTGCGGTTCAAATCCGGTATCGATGCCCAGACGCGGGCGCAGCTTCTGGGCGGCGGGGTGAACGGATACCATCTGGTTGAATATGGCACACTGCTGATCACCGGATCCAACATGCAGAAGTATCCTTTTATTAAGGACGGTGAAAAGGTGGGAGGCGGACGTTCTTACTGGACGGAGAACGGTGTTGTGAATGACCGTATCTTTGAGACAGTGGACGGGCGGTATCGATTTGCGTCGGTGGTCACCAAACTGCCGCAGCAGCAGTATGCCACCGAGCTTGCATTCCGCGGTTATGCAATCTTGCAGAGCGAAGACGGCGAACAGCTTATCATTTATGGACCGCCGGTAGCCCGCAGCATATACACTGTGGCGAAGCAGGTGCTGGCGGCCGGGGAATTCAAGCCGGGCAGCAACGGTTACAATTATGTCAAAGGGATTGTGGATGTAGTGGAAGGGCGATGACCTGAGTTTCAATGTGTGCATTCGGATCTGTTCCCGCAGGGGAAAGATTCATACGGGAAAGGTATGGGTAAAAACATGAAAAGTATTATGATAAAGGTGATAGCAGGATTTCTTCTGTTTACAGCGGGAGCGGCGGTGGCAGTGCCGGTATGCCGGATGTATGACAAGTCCCGTGCCGCGGAGGAGGCAGCCGTTGTCTCGGACGGTTCGGGGGATCCTGTGAGCGAAGGGAACAGCGGTGTTGCTGAGGGAGAGCTGCAGCTGCGCGTGCGGGACGGCAATCTGGAGTGGTTTGACGGAGTGCGCTGGAATGACGCGGGAACGGTAAATGAACTTATGGCGGCAGATCCCATCGGACAGCCCTCCGAAGAGTGGCAGGCGTTGGTGGTACAGCTTGCCGAGACCCGGGCGGGGGAATATGCGGCGGAGCGGGAGACTTTGAGCAGGGACAGCGGCAGCCTTTCGGTGGATGAAGTCACGGTATCTCCTTCCCAGAACACGACACGCCCCGGGGCATCCGTGACGACAAAACCCACGACGCCGGCAACGTCAGCGACACCGACGCCGGGAGCTCCTGCAGGTCCTGTCCAGGATGACGGCGGCAATGACAATGATGATGACCACAATGAGCCGGCTGCGCCTGAACCGGATCCCGCGCCTGAACCGGATCCCGCACCGGAACCGGAGCCTGCACCGGATGACACGGGAGACGGTGAGAACATAGAGTGGAGCGGCGACTACGAATAACCACGGAAATCAATTTTCAAAAAAAGATAGATAAGATATAATGAAGGCATGGA
>CAOKWI010000043.1 GCA_948473115.1 uncultured Lachnospiraceae bacterium
TCCCAATAAATCAAGGTTTCAGCAACAAAAAATCAGGTAGGATTTGACACTACCAAAAAGAAAACGGGGGTAATACATATGACGGAATCGACATTGGCAGGAGTCAAAAAAATACAGTTGTTACTTTTTGCAGTCGTGATTGCGATGCTTTTCTTTGGGGGATGTGGCAGGCAGGAAGCGGAGGGCGGCGTCAGGCTGGAGAATATGGCGGTGTCCCTGTCGGGCGGCGTGGATATCAGTACCATCGGAACAGAGGCGTGGCAGGAATCCCAGGCTCTGAGCCGGGGGGAAGGCGGGAATGGCACAGGAACCACAGATGGGGCAGGGAATCCGGGTACTACAGGGAGCCAGTCCGGAACCGCAGACACGGAGGTCCCGAAGATGGCGCTTAATGCCAGTGAAGCAACAGTGACCTACCAGGGGCTGGATTATGTGAGCTCTTACAGGACCATCGGCGGCGACAGTATCTACTGTACGGGATTTGAGGGAACTGTCCCGGAGGAAGGCCCATATTTTGCAGGCAGGATCGGAATGGAAGAGGATACCATACAGAGGTTTTCGCTGGAAATCCCGAAAGGAATGTTTGTATACAGGGGCTGCACGGACAGTCAGGGCAGATGGCATCTGCTGTTTTCACAGAGGAACGGCAATACGGCTGAGACAGATAAGAAAACAGAGATCTGGGTTGTAAACAGGGCTGGAGAGCTGGAGCAATCCTTTGACATAACGGAATACATGGGGGAAAGCCGGTTTTGCGACTGGATGACGGTGGATCAGGATGGGATATACTATTTTGCCCAGGCAGGCGGTATCCGGGTGATTGATACGGCGGACCAGACAGTGTCAACTCTCAATTTCGGCGGGGAAATCACCGGGATCGGCATGGGGCGGTCGGGAGCGCTTTACGGGATGTTCAATGTGGAGGGGAACAATTTCCTGGGCAGGATCGATGTAGGCAGCGGCAGCGTTGAAAAATGTGCTGATCTGACGGAAACGCTGGCTTCCTCCTTCTCCATATTACAGGGAGGCGTGAATACGGAACTCCTTCTGGCAAACAAGGGAAACGGTGTCTGGAGCTATGACGGGACAGAATTGAAGCAGGAACTGGAATTTTCGGATATCATGGTAAGCGGGCAGGATATCCTTGCCATAGGCTTCCTGTGGGACGGCAGAATGTGTGTCATGAGCCGTGAGGACGGAAATGATGTGTTCCGCTATATCCCTGTGGAAAGCTGAGAGATGGAATAACAGTGGAAAGGCTGTGGAGTGGACGGCAGCAGAAAAATAGTGGAATGACAGCGAAAGATAGCCGGAAAGCAGCGGCAAACAGCGGAAATAGCCGGAAAACAGCGTCAAAGCAGTGAAAAACAGCCGGGGAACAGTGGATTGACAGCGGAGAGTGGCTGAAAAACGGAATAACCGTAGAATGACAGAAGGAAGGAATGGGAAACATGGGAAACGGTATGCAGGGAAAACCTGTGAAAAAGGCAGGATACAAAGTGCTGAGTTGTCTTCTGGCAGTCTATTTTATCTGTCTGGCCATGACAGGCTGTGGGACGGCGGGCAATGCAAACGGAGAGGAAAGTAATGGCCGCCAGGTGGTGACGATTGCGGCCTTAAGGCCAAGCAGGGCTGCCTTGGACCAGATCAGCGCTTATAATGAGAGCAGCACGACCTGTTTTGTCGAAATAAAGGAATATGAAGAGACGGGAAGCGCCATGGATGCCGGGGAGTGGGGGACGCAGCTTACACTGGATATCCTGTCCGGCAAGGGGCCTGACCTGGTGATCTGGGATTCCTACTCCTATACGCCTGCCCTGGCTTCGGAGAAGCTGATGGAAAATCTCTATGATATCATGGGGGAAGACCAGGATTTCCGCAGGGAGGATTATTATGAGAATATCCTGCAGGCGTTCGAGATAAACGGGG
Source organism: uncultured Lachnospiraceae bacterium (assembly GCA_948473115.1). GTDB lineage: Bacteria > Bacillota > Clostridia > Lachnospirales > Lachnospiraceae > Acetatifactor. The sequence goes on from CAOKWI010000043.1 coordinate 1,930, forward strand.
GACTGTATATGCTTCCCGCCTCCTTTTCCGTGCAGACCGTGTATGGAAAGGCGGAAGGAATAGGGGTGGACAGAGGTGCCGCGGAGAGCTGGGAAGTCGGGGAGATGATCGATGCCTTTGAAAACGGTCCCCATGTGGAATGGCTTACTATGAATCATTCCAGGGAGGCCGCCTTTCGGTTTGTGTGCCAGGGCTGTCTCGGTAATTATGTGGACTGGGGCAGTGGGGAATGTACTTTTGACAGTCCGGCGTTTGTGGAATTACTGGAACTGTCCGAGACCTTTCCTGCCCAGATGATGTTTGAGCCGGATTTCTCTTATTATGAGACCCTGCGCAGCGGAAAGGTCCTCTGGGAGCCTTCCGCTTTGCAGTCTCCCTGGAATGTGGCCAACGGCAGGGTAAATTTGGGTGATGCGGATGTGCGGTGGCCGGGCTATCCGGTGGCAGACGGGGAAAAGGACCTGGGCAGCGGCGTGGCGGCGCCCGGCGGTGTAAGCTTTTCCATATGCCGTAACAGCAGTAACCGGGAGGCGGCGTGGGAGGTGGTCAAAGGCTTTCTCACGGAGGAAGCGCAGCGGAAGGTGGACGGCATCCCTCTCCTGCGTTCCGAATCCGAGGAAAGAATACAGGAGGCAATGACCATAGAGTATGAGACGGTGGATGGTATAAAGAGGGAAAAGACCAAGTATCAGGTCGTCGTGGAGGGCGAAGAGACCACGGATCTGTCCTGCATCACGGAGGAAGACGCGGAAATATACCGCAGTATCATTGAAAACACCCGCCGCAGCTACTGTAATGATTCCGGTATGATGGATATTATCATGGAGGAGGTAAGAGCCTATTTTGAAAAAGACAAGGATGCCGCAGCGGTAGCCGATATCATTCAGAACCGGGTCAGCATCTATGTCGGCGAGAGGATAAAATAAGGGGGCTGGCCCTCTTATTTTGTACTGCGATTTCTTAAATCTTTCTAAAAAGTCTTAAATTTCCTTGAAAACACGCGGTTTTTGAAAAAATGTACCCCCTTTTTGAAAAATAGTTCCCTGTCAGAATCGTTATGAACCAAAACTTTTGATGGAAGAATTGTACCTTGATATACCGGCCTGTGAGATGCTATCGTAAATGCCAGAAGGAGGTCAGGGTGCACATGAAGTCAAACAAAGTAAAATCAACTAAATATGTACCACCTAAGAAAAATTTCAGGCAGAAAATGATAGACATCTACCATTACAGATGGTTCTACCTCATGTTCCTGCCGGTGTTTCTCTCGCTGCTGATATTCCATTATTTTCCTATTTATGGTATCAAGTATGCGTTTTACGACTATACGCCGTTTAAGGAGCCCGAATGGGTCGGCTGGGAGAATTTCAGCTACCTGTTCGACAGCGCAAGATTCTGGAGGGCATTCAGGAACACAATCGAACTCAGCCTTGTCAAACTGGTATTGGGCATGGTGTTCAGTGTAGGCCTGGCACTGCTGATCGATGAGATCAAGAGTGTAGGCTTCCGGAAGGTGACACAGACCATTGTCTACATCCCCCACTTTATTTCATGGGTTGTTGTGGCATCTATCTTTACCTTGTTCCTGTCACCTCAGTCCGGTATGGTGAATGCGATCATAACCGCTTTCGGGGGGGAACCGATTTACTTCCTGGCCAGCGACAGTTGGTGGAGGGTAGTGTTCCAGCTGCTGAACATCTGGAAAGAGACAGGATGGGGAACCATTATTTACATAGCGGCGCTGGCAGGCGTGGATCAGGAGATGTACGAGGCGGCAGCCATTGACGGCGCTACCCATTGGCAGAGAGTAAGACATGTATCCATCCCGGCTATCAGTGTGACAATCCTGACTGTATTTATCCTGAACCTGGCAAAGGTATTGAACCTGTTCGATTCCGTATTCGTATTGCAGAACGACAGCGTTATCAAGTCTTCCGATGTTATCGGGACATACGTATACCGAATGGGTATTGTCAGTGCAGACTATGGCGTGTCTACGGCTTCCGGCCTGTTTAAATCAGTGATTTCCGTTTTGCTGATTACCATAGCGAACCACTTGAATAAAAAGATTAAAGGGGAGGGAATCTTAGGATGATGACAGAAAAATTGTCCTTTCAGAAGGGCAAACGTGGAAGAGCCGCTTTTATTATTTGTAATACGATATTCCTGTGTCTCCTGATGGTGATCATGGTCATCCCTCTGTGGAAGGTGATTGTGGATTCACTGGATCCCACCTCGGTAGGCATCAGGCTGTGGCCGAAGCAGATCAGTTTTTATGCATACCAGACCATCTTGTCCAAGAAATCATTGTACCTGCCCCTGCTGGTATCCGTTTACACCACGATCGGGGCGACCGCTGTGGGTCTGCTGATGACCACCCTGGCGGCATATGTGATCCTGCAGAAGGAGATACCCGGAAGAAAGCTGATGATCACTTATATTATGTTCACCATGCTGTTCAGCGGCGGTATGATTCCCGCTTATCTGAATATCCAGAGACTGGGATTGATGAATAACCTGTGGGTCATTATCCTGCCGGCCGGCGTGAGTACATATAACATTGTGTTAATGCGGAGCTTCTTCGAGAGTATTCCCAGCACTCTTTATGAGGCGGCGGAGTTGGACGGGTGTACTCCCCTGAGAACTTTCTGGAAGATCGTGCTTCCCCTTTCCAAACCGGCACTGGCATCCGTGGGATTGTTTATCGCCGTGGGAACATGGAATGAATATATGCCTTTCATCCTGTATATGCAGGACAACACCAAGATGAACTTCCAGGTGAAGGTGAGGGAGCTGATCCTTCAGGATGCTCTGGCCGGAACGGCGATCTCGGCTTCGGATGATATGTTGAAGAGTGCCGTGGTAGTAGTAGTAGTATTTCCGTTTCTTGTTATCTATCCCTTTGTACAGAAGTACTTTACCAAAGGTGTAACAGTGGGCGCTGTCAAGGGTTAAGATATATACAATAGAATCCACGCTTCGCGAGGCTTCTATTGTCATGAATAAAAGGAGGATTAATATGAAAAGAGATGTAACTAAGAAACTGGTAGCAGTTGCCCTGGCATCTGCCATGGCGATGACAGCAGCAGGCTGTGGCGGTGATGACGCTGCAGCAAGCAATAGCAGCACCCCTGCAAGCTCTGAGGCAGCGAGCAGCACTGCTTCAAGCGCTCCTGCAAGCTCTGAGGTAGCAAGCAGCGAGGCTCCCGCAGAGATTGCGAAGCCCGATACCATTTCCTGGTGGACCCATGATGGTCTGAACGAGGAGAACGGTGCGGAGCAGTGGTTTGCCGAGTTTGAGAAGTTTACCGGCATTCACCTGGATCATCAGTTCATTCCTAACAACGAGTATTATGACAAGCTGAAACTGGCATTTGCTTCCCACGAGGTTCCGGAAGTATTTGACTTAAACGGCGCTAATCTGGCACTGTATGCATCACAGGGGGCAATCAAGGATCTGACTCCCTATATTAAGGCATCCGGTCTTTGGGATAAGGTTGACCCTGAAATCTGGGACGCAATCGCCATCGACGGCAAGGTTTACGCGGTGCCCAAGGAAGTTCCCTCCGCAGCATGTACTTATGTTCGTGGCGACTGGCTGGAGCAGCTGAACATGGAAGTTCCCAAGACCTATGATGAGTTCCTTGAGATGATCCGCCGCTTCAAGGCTGAGATTCCCGAGTGTGAGATCGGTCTGACCGCACCTGGCGTAAAGAGCCCTCAGAACCTGCCTGAGTTCTATCAGGGAGCACAGTTCGGCTTCTACAGAGAGAACGGCGAGTGGAAGGACGGCTTTGCACAGGAAAATATGGCTGCAGCAATGCAGAGACTGCAGGACGCTTACAAGGAAGGCCTGCTGGATATGGAAATCATCACCAATACCACCTCTACCTGCCGTGACGCATGGTATGAAGGTAAGGTTGGCGTATTTAACTATTGGTCCGGTAAGTGGGGCGGCACTCTCCAGGAGAGACTGGAGACAAACAATGAGGGCGCTATCGCACTGGCAATCGAGCCCATCGATGGAGCTACCTATTCCTTTGCAACCCTGAGTGGGCTGTGCATCTCCGCTGAGGTAAGCGATGAGAAGGCAGAGCAGATCTTCAAATACTTCTTCGAGTATATGCATGATGGCGGCGAAGGCCAGCTGTTGTTCCAGAGTGGTGTTGAAGGCGTTCACTGGGAGCAGGACGGCGACAATGTTAAGCCTCTGCCCAACCTGGCTGACCCTAACGCAGTTACCACCAGTGTATGGATTACCCCTTGGTTGTCCCTCACTCCTATGGAGCTGACCGACAAGAAGGTTGCACAGGCTGACGCAGTTGTGAACTCCCTTGCAATCACCGATGCAGTTGCAGTTCAGACACCTATCACCCCTGTATCCGAGACCCTGAACAAGATTACTTCTGATCTGGAACTGGAGAAAGCAGACATCCTCGCTAAGGTTGTTATGGGCGAGATGACTGTTGAACAGGGTGTTGAGGCATACAAGGAAGTGGCAGAAGAACTGAATGTACAGAAGGTTCTGGACGAACTGAACGGTAAATAAGCCTCCTGAGCTTTAAGCTAAACAATAAAATGTAGGTGTTCCCTGTGGTCTTTTGGCCACAGGGAATTTCCTATGTGGAAGTTTTTCTTGTTTCCAGTCGCTTATTTGGGGTTGGTATGATACAATGGAACTATAACACTTGAACGGTAATATAAAAGGAGAAAGGCAGAATCTTTGCATGGACAGATTATGGTATTGCCAGCCTGCGGCGGAGTGGGAGGAGGCGCTTCCCATCGGGAACGGCAGACTGGGAGCAATGATATACGGGGGGACAGACAGGGAATTGCTCCAGGTCAACGAGGAGAGCATGTGGTACGGGGGTACGGCCGACCGGTTGAACCCGGATGCAGGGGAAAATCTTCCCCTGATCAGAAAACTCTTGAAGGAAGGTCAGGTCAGGAAAGCGGAAAAGCTGATGGAAACAGCCCTTTCGGGCTGTCCGGACAGTATGCATCCTTACCAGACGCTGGGGGAAGTACAGTTCTATTTTGATGATATTCCAAATGCCAGGGAGCGAAAGAGCGGCAAGGTGGGGACAATGGAACTCTGTGACGGTTTGGCGGGATATGAGCGCAGCCTTTCCCTGGATACGGCGGTGGCGGAATGCAGCTTCCGCAGCGGCGGCAATTTCTATCGAAGGGAATATTTTGCCTCCCATCCCGCGGACTGTATCCTGATGCGGTTTACCGCAGAGGGGGAGGGAACGGTGGACTTCCTTGCCAGGCTGCGCAGGGGAAAATGTTTTGACGGCGTGAAGAAGCTGGGCGATGACACCATCATGCTGCATGGAAACCTGGGCAGGGGGGGCTATGAGTTTGCCATGGCGCTCCGCGCCAGGGTTACCGGCGGAAGCGTAAAGACGGTGGGGGAGTGTCTCCAGGTGGAGGGAGCCAGTGAAGTCACGCTTTTGTTTACCGCGGATACCACATATCATTACAGAACCGAAGAGAGAGATGCCTATGTACAACGCTATTTAAGGAAGGATACAGAGACTGACAATATAAACGCGTCAGAAAATGGGGAAAGGCTGTACGGGTCGGAACAGGGTGAAAGGAGATATCAGGAGGCGCTGCAGGCTTTCCTGACGGAAAAAATCATAGGGCGCTTTGACAAAATAAAAGAGATTCCTTACTCCGCGCTGCTGGAGGAGCACATCAGGGATCACAGCGCATTGTATGACCGCTTTGCCTTCGAGATCGGGGGAGAGGAGGAACATGACAATCTGCCCACGGATCTCAGGCTGAGACAGGTGCAGCAGGGGAATGCGGATGTGGGACTGATGAAGACGCTGTCCGACTACGGCAGGTACCTGACCATCGCGTGCAGCAGGGAGGGCGGTCTGCCGTCCACGCTGCAGGGGCTTTGGAGTAAGGAATTTTTCCCGCCCTGGGACAGCAAGTATACCATCAACATCAATACGGAGATGAATTACTGGCATGTGGAAAGCTGTAATCTGTCCCGGTGTCATCTGCCGCTGTTTGAACTGTTGGAGAAGGTGCAAAAGAACGGCAGGCGGACAGCCAGGGAGATGTACGGCTGCAGAGGCTTCGTGGCACATCACAACACGGACATCCACGGGGATACGGCGCCTCAGGACATCTGGTATCCCGGCACATACTGGACATTGGGCGGCGCATGGCTCAGCACCCATCTCTGGACACATTACCAGTATACACAGGACAGGGACTTTCTGAGAAGAGCCTTTCCGATCATGGCGGAGGCGGCGCTGTTCTTTGTGGATTTCCTGACGGAAGAAGGGGATTATCTGGTGACAAACCCTTCTGTCTCCCCGGAGAACAGTTACCGGCTGCCTGACGGAGAGGCAGGAGCCTGTTGTGTGGGAGCCACCATGGACAATCAGATCCTCAGGGATTTGTTTGACGGATGCATAAGCGCATGGAATATCCTGGGAGAAGAGACAGCTCGATATTGTGACATAGACGGCGTGGAGGACATCCCCGGGCTGATGGAGCAGATCGGCCAATGCAGGAACGGATTGATGCCCACAAGGATCAGTCCCAGGACGGGCACAATCATGGAATGGATGGAGGATTATGAGGAGGTGGATCCGGGACACCGCCATATCTCACATCTGTACGGCTTATATCCCGGGGAACAGATTACCGTGGACGGCACGCCGGAGCTGGCGGAAGCGGCAAAAAAGACGCTGGAAAGAAGGCTGGCAAACGGGGGTGGACACACGGGCTGGAGCAGGGCGTGGATCACCAACCATTACGCCAGCCTCTGGGACGGGGAGAAAGCTTATGAGAGTATCGGGAAAATGCTGGAGTTATCTACCTACCCGAATCTTTTCGACAGGCATCCTCCCTTCCAGATAGACGGGAATTTCGGTATCTGTGCGGCCATGAACCGTATGCTGGCCCAGAGCAATGAGAGCAGGGTCATCCTCCTGCCTGCGCTGCCTGCAAAGTGGGCAGCGGGATCTGTAAGGGGGCTCAGGCTTGTGGGCAATGCGGAACTTTCCATGACCTGGGACAAGGGCAGGCTTGTAACCGCCGGGATCAGGGCGGATTCCGATTACCGCTCGATCATAGTGTATGGGGGACAGCGCAGGGAGATTGCGTTAAAGGCGGGCGAAACCCTGATATTACACGGTAGGGATCTGCTGTAGGACATGAGAATATCTGACAGAAAAGCATTCTGATTGACTGGTCCAGTGATTTGTGAAAGAACCGCACAATAGAAGATGAGAGGGTCACATGAAAAAGCTGATTAGGAATTCCATATCTACATTTTTATTATCATATATCATGGTGCTGATTGTACCGCTCATGATCGCTACGATAGGCTTTCAGATCGCATTCAGGATTGTGGAGGATAATCTGAAGGTGACCCATATCAATATGCTTCAGAGAAGTGCGGATATCATCGAAAATGAATTGGTGGATGTGGAAAGCGTGGCCTTGCAGATCGCCAGTGACAATACGATCATGGAGATGGCGTCCAAGAGCAGGGGGGACAATAATTATATCCTGCCCATGATGGAGGCTTTGGAAAATTTCACCCTGTACCTGAATTATAAGGATATTGACCTGCTGGACTCGGACAAGGCGTATATTTATCTGAAGAACACGGATCTGGTGCTGTATGAGAAAAGCTATTACAAGCCCTCGATTTTCCGTATTTACCTGAAAAACTGGGGAATTGATTATGACGAGTGGCGTGAGGAGATGGCGCAGGCGGATTCCCTGGGAACCTATTTCCGCAGGAATGGAGACGGATTTGAGTATATTTTCCCCTTTTCCAGGCAGATGTTCGGAGAAAAGCAGGGTGTGATTGTGCTGCGGATAGACGGGGACGTGGTGGCCCGGAAAATGGAGTTCATCAACAGCCTGGAGAGCAGGGAGACCTATATGGTGGAGATCCTGGATGAGACGGGAGAGCAGCTGTGGGCATCCCACTCCGCGGAGGAATTTCCGGAGCTGACATTTGAGGATCTGGAGAACAGCTATCTGGAAAAGGACGGCATGAGCGTTATCGTGGCGAAATCCAACAAGGTGGATCTCTACTATGTGCTGGTGCTGCCCGTGAAAGAAAGTCTGTCACAGCTGGCCACCCTGAAAAATATCGTGCTGTTCCTGATGCTGGTCGCCATAGCGGTGGGAGTCGCCCTGGCCATGATCCAGGCCATACGCAAGGGCAGACCTGTGGATGAAGCGCTCCAGGCTCTTGCGCCGGACGGGGAAGCGCCGGAACGTTATGCGAATCTGGGCACGGCAGTATCGGAGATTGTGAAAAAACATGCGGATGTGCTTCAGGAGAACGAGAAGAACAAGGTTACCCTGAAAAAGAACTTTTTTGACGAATTGCTGAAAGCGGAGTTCAGTACGGAAGCCCAGCTGAGGTACGGCGCCGCCAGGGCGGAAGTGGATATTGACAACCAGTTTTACCAGACCGCCTATATCCAGCTGTTTGCAGAGAATGATTTTATTACGGTGGACAGCCAGACCATAAATGAGATCAGGGTACTGTCCCGGCTCATGAAGAATCATCTGAGGGAAATCTGCGGCAATAACGTCTGGTTCCACAAAAAGAATTATAATTCGGAAATAGCTATCTTCGCCATTGACAATATGGAGGAAGATGTTTTTGACCTGATCCGGCGGACCAAGGAGTGGGTCATGAGCGAATGCCATATTGAGATCACAAGCGGGATCGGGGGAACCTGTAACAATCTGCTGCTGATCTGGCGTTCCGTGGAGGAGGCACGGATTGCCCTGGAAAACTGTTCCAGGGATAACCCGGTGGTATCCTACAGGGCGGAATTGATCAAACAGGATGAATGCTACTTCCCGTCCATTGCGGAGGAAAAGCTGGAGGAGAGCATCCGTTCCGGACAGTGGCAGGAAACGAAGGATATCCTGGCGCTGCTGGAGACGGAAAACTGCGTCAACAGAAATTTGAGCCGCAATCAGTTCATCAAACTGAACCAGAAGTTTATGGAGGTACTGGGGGGGGCATGTAGCAAGGAAGAACTTCAGGAGAAGGCGTTCTGGATCAATGAAGTGTTGATGCAGCCGGAAATTCCGGAACAGGAATATTTCCAGAGACTGCGGCAGCTTTATCGAAAGGTATGTAACGACAATGTGGAGAAAAAGCAGGAACAGAAGAGCCAGATGGTGGAGGAGATCAAGGACTACATCAGGATCCATTACTGCGAGTCTGATATGGGACTTGCCAGGGTAGGCAGCGAGTTCCGTGTCTCCGAGAGTTATCTTTCCACGCTTTTTAAGGAGCAGTCGGGCGGGAACTTCGGTGATTTCCTGGAGACCCTGCGCATTGAGAAAGCCTGTGATCTGCTGCAGGATAAGACCATTACGGTGAATGAAGTGGCTGAGGAAGTGGGGTATAACAGCGTGCAGTCTTTCCGGAGGGCGTTTAAGCGGGTGAAGGGCGTGAGCCCAAAGGAGCAGCGTGAAAAGTGTGTAAAGAATTTCTAAGCTGTCAAAGTACGCCAGCTAAGAAATTCTAAATTACACACTGAAGAACGCAAGGGCAGCGTTCTTCTCATTGATTGTTTGTGCCGGCTGCGCCGGCATGACGGGAAGTGTGAGAAGAAAATCTAATTGCCGTTGGCAATTTTCGCCCGCGGCAGAGGCCGCTTCGCGAAGATTTTCTATGGCGCAAAAACAGCGCCTTTCTCACACAGAAGAATGCCCAAAGTACGGGATTCTTCCGGCCTTGCACCGAGTGTTTGTGCCGTCCGGGGAGAGGGCATTCTTCCGGCCTTGCACCGAGTGTGTATGTCTGGAAGTGTGAGAAAATATCAAAGCAAAGAGGAGGATGAAAATGAAAGATTTGTTTGAAATGATACGGACAAGGGATCTGGAGGCTTTGAAAGAGTTTCTGGTGGAATATCCGAGGGGATTGGATGTGGAGACGGAGGAGGGCGTCTGGGCGCTTCATGAAGTGATGGCGTATGGCGGCCTGGAGATGGCGAAGTACGTCACGGAATATGCCATTGTCAATATGAACCTGATCGACCGTCAGGGAAATACGGTACTTCATCATGGTGTGAAGTCGGGTGACCTGGAGTTGGTGAAGTATCTTGTGGAGCGGGTGGATTCCCCCATTGGACAGGCCAATCTCCATGGCGTGACACCCTTTGACCTGGCGGTCTCCCTGGGAAATAAGGAGATACAGGCATATTTCGAGGAAAGGCTGGGAGCGACGGCGGAGGAACTTTACCATAATCCCATCTGTCGGGGAATGCATCCCGATCCTTCCATTGTGCGGGTGGGGGAGGATTATTACATGGTCAATTCCTCCTTCATGTTCTTTCCCTGCATTCCTGTCTCTCACTCCAGGGATCTGATCCACTGGGAGGTGATCGGCCATGCCATCACCAACCCTGAATGGGCAAGGCTGAAAGGCCTGGAGGGCGGCAGGGGCTACTGGGCTCCCGATATCTCTTATTATGAAGGGAAGTTTTATATTACAGCTACTTATCGCCTGAATGAGGGCGGCCTGCCCCAGAGGCTGCAGATGGTGACATCCTCTGAAAAGCCGGAAGGTCCTTACTGTGAACCCGTATTTCTGGAGGAAGAAGGAATTGATCCGTCCATCTTTACCGACCTGGACGGCAGACGATATATGCTCCTGAACCGCGGAGCTAGGATCTTTGAGATCAGTAAGGACGGCAGGGAGATCCTGTCCGAGCCGAAGCTGCTCTGGTACGGGCAGAACAAGAAGGCTTCGGAGGGACCCCATCTGCTGTATAAGGACGGCTACTATTACCTGTTTATGGCGGAGGGCGGCACAGGAATGGGGCACCGTATCACTGTGGCACGTTCCAGGGAACTGATGGGTGTCTATGAATCCTGTCCTTACAATCCGATCCTGCGCCAGTGGGACGACAAGAGGCTGATCCAGTGCAGCGGCCACGGTATGCCTGTGGAAACCCAGGACGGAGACTGGTATATGGTCTATCTCTGTAACCGCATCAGCATCTCCGGATATGCGGTCCTGGGCAGGGAAACCGCCCTGGATCCCATTACCTGGACTGCCGACGGGTGGCCGCTGGTCAATTCCCTGCAGGGGCCTTCAGAGTTGCAGAAGAAGCCCAAGCTTGCCTGTGGAAACGCGGACAGCGCGGGAGCCTGTGTAAGGCAGGGGCAGACACCGGACAGTGTGGAGAAACAAAGCGCTGGGATGGGGATCTGGAGTGAATGGAAGACGGTCCGCGGAGTGGAAGAGGGCAGCTTCGAAAAGCAGGGGGAAGACATTCTCATCCATGGCAATGGACTGGATCTGAACAGTCTGGATTACGGTACGGTCCTGGTAAGGCAGCAGGAGGATTTCTGTTTTGAGATCTGTGGAAAAGTGCGGGTGGATGAAAACGGGACTGTGGATATGCCGGCCGCCCGAGGGGAAGGCGTACAGGAGGACGAGGGAAGGAAAGCGGACGCGTCTCTGGCGGTTGACGACTGGGATGCGGGACTGACCTGTTATTATGACGAGAACAGCTACCTGAAGCTGGCGTTGGCCTGCCGCGGAGGGAAGACGGGAATCCTGTGGGCGCAGTATGTCGATGACCGCTATGTGACGGAGGAATTTCTGACCCTGGAGACGGGAAGCAGAGAGGCGGAATTTAAGATTGTGACAGAACACCTGAAACGCACGCTGTATTATGGGCAGGATGGCGGATGGATACAGGCGGCGGTCTTTGAAAACACTTCTTATCTGAGCAGTGAGGGATTAAAGAAGGGAAAACGTTTCACCGGGGCGACTGCAGGCATCTATGTAAACGGATTTGTGACGGGACGGTTCTCGGAGGTGGGGATGGGTTATTCCTGTGAATAAATGATCCCTGAAAAGGGAGGATGCCAAGGAACCCAGGTTCCTTGGCATTTATTATGAAAAAGTTATTTAGTAAACAAATAACTGTGTCTGGCGTTTCTCTGTTGTCTATGGTTAAAGTATACGTGAAATTAATGTCTAAAGAATGAGGAACAATTAAAAAAATCTTGAATGATTTATGAACAAAGTATGAATGCTTCCAATATCATGGAGGGTAATGTGAAAATTGAATTTTTCGCATGGCGCGTAAACGAGGGACTTTATGAAAAGAAGAATTTCTATAATTGGGAAATCACTTATCGGCAGATTGGCCATAAGCATACTGGCCATCTGGCTGCCTTTTTCCACGGTGGTCATAATGGGGATGGCGGTGCTGAGCAGCAGGATCACAAAGGAAACCATAGACAATCAGACAGATAAGGTGAAATATTATTCTGCCATAATCAATGCGGATATAGCCAGGGTGATACAGTCCACGAACCAGCTGTGCGCCAACAAGTTTATTGTGGATTTCACGGGAGCCTGGAAAGGCACCATGGAATCCGGGATTTACAGGCTTTATCATGACGCCTACAGTACACTGAAGGAGTATAGGGATACGAGTATCTGTATCAACGATATTTTTATCTATCTGCCTTATGCGGGTGAGATTTTAAGCGCCAACCAAAGCGTTATCGCCGAGGATGGGATTTATCGCAGCATGCGGGAGGACTATCTGGAAAATGGGCAGAACTTTTTTCATTGCGGGGATGCGCTCTACTATCTTTCCCAGAGCAGTAACGAGATGATCACAGGCATCAAGGTTTCTCTGCAGGATATCCGTTACACCTTGAGGGATTACGACAATGAGGGAAGCTATGACTATTTTTTCGTCAACGCATCCACGAAGGAACTGCTGGACGCGGAGGACAGCATCACGGATATCGGCAGGATCATCTATGCGGGAATTGACTGGGACAGGAAAGAAGCCCAGGAGATAACGGCAGGGAGGCAGAAATATCTGGTAGACCGTATCGGCAAGGACGCCAATGGTTTTCTGATCTTAATCTATATGGATAAATCGCAGGCATACGCCAATATATACAACCTGTACAAGATGTGGGGCGGCGCGACGCTCCTGCTGCTGGCGGTTCCAGTGGTGCTGGGGCTGCGGATGCGAAGGATTATCAACAGGCCCATGGAGAAGCTGCAGAAGGCCATGCAGATGGTGGAGCAGGAAAATTACGGCTATCTGCTGGCCATGGATGAATCCAGGGAATTTAACTATGTGTTTGCCCAGTATAACCAGATGACGGAGAAGGTGAGGAATCTGATACAGGAGGTGCTGGAGAAACAGGTTCAGGTGGAACAGGCCCGCTATAAGCAGCTCCAGACGCAGATCAACCCGCATTTCCTGTTCAACAGCCTCTATATGGGCTATCGCCTGGCACGCTCAGAAAACTGCGAGGCAGTGGGGGATCTGTGTATGTATCTGGGGGATTACTTTTCGGTGCTGACCTTTGTGTCCAATGAAAGCATTTCCATGGAATATGAATTGAAATTCGTCAATACTTACCTGAGCCTGAATCAGATGCGCTTCGGGTCGAGGCTCTCCTATGAGGTGAAGGTACAGGAGGGGCTTGAGGAGGACAGGCTGCCGCCCCTGCTGCTACAGCCTCTGATCGAGAATTCCATTTCCCACGGTTTGGAGAAATGCTCCCATCCCTGCCGGATCCGGGTGGAGATCAGGAAGAAAGCAGGACGCCTGTATTTCGGGGTGGAGGATGATTCCGATGTGATGACCAGGGAGACCATGGAAGAATTGCGCCAGGTGATAGACCGGGAGAAGATGCCGGAGAAAGGCTTCGGCCTGTGGAATATCCAGAGCAGGCTGAAAACCTGGGAGGAGGGGAACCCGGGCATCCGCATGGAGAAGGACGGGGAAATATTCCGGGTATCCTTTTCCATCCGGGTAACAGTTCTTTAGGATATTGAAAGGCCGGGGATTTTCAAAGTTGTGCCTGCGGTTCAAGGTGTGCAGGCTGAGAGAAGGGTATGGTTGTTATATGTACAGTCTGATGATTGTGGATGACGAGGAGATAATTTTAAACGGGATAGGGGATGTGGTGAGGGCCTCCGGCCTGCCGCTCAGGACTGTCCAGACGGCGCGTTCCGCCGGGGAGGCGCTGGCGCTTCTGGCGGAAAACCCCTGTGATATCCTGCTCACCGATATTCGGATGCCGGATATGGATGGTCTGGAGATGGTGGGCAGAGCGAAGAACCTGTGGCCCGACATCCGGGTGATCTTTCTCACAGGGTATCAGGATTTCGAGTATGCAAGAGCGGCCCTGCGCCTGGACAGTGATGATTTCCTGGTGAAGCCCGCTCCGGATAAGAAGCTTCTGGAGGCCATAGAGCGTGTGATTGTAGCGCTGGACAAAGCCTGGATGGGTCGTTTTTTGTCCCATGGCGGAGAGGCTTCAAGGGCGATGGAGGATGGGAACAGCGTGCTTCGGGGCAGGGAGGTAAGGCTGATCTTTCTGAAAATGGATGTGCACAGCGCCAGAATCCCAGAGAGGGAAATATGGGAAGGACTGCAGAATATGCTGGAGCGTGTGTTGAAGCATGACTACAGCCGTATCAGCTTTGGCAGATACCGGGAGGGGAATTATGTGGTGAGGCTTCCGGAGGACAGAGAAGCACACCGGGAGCAGGAGGCAGGCGCCTCATCCCACGGGCAGGCGGTTCCCTCAATCGGACGTGGTGACTTGTCCGTAGAAGTCAGGATCAGGCGGGCGCTGGAGGAAATCCAGAGTTTTTTCCTGGAACAGCTGGATGTGGGCATGTCCATCGGGATTTCGGAAAAAACCAGTGTGGAGGAGGAAAATGTCTGGTATGTCCGCTGGGAGGAAATGTGCGGGTCGGATTATGGAAAGCTGTTTGTGATGGAGGAAGGCTGTGAGGAGCAGGGGACGGCCGCCGGGGGAAATTACGTGGTGTACGCCATCCAGGCGTATGTCCGGGAGAATCCGGAGAAGGATCTGTCCCTGGGAGCCCTCTCGGAACGGTTTCGGCTAAACCCCTCCTACCTGTCCCGGATTTTTTCCCAGGAGACGGGACAGCCTTTGTCGGAATATATTTTACAGATCAGGATCGCCCTGGCTAAGAAGCTGCTGGAGGAGACGGGGCTGAAGGTCTATGAGATCGCGGAGAAAACGGGTTTCGGCACTCCCGGCTATTTTACAAGAGTGTTCAGGGGGGCGGAGGGTCGCTCGCCCAAGGCTTACCGCCTGGCATCGGGATGGCAGGAGGAAATATAAAAAAGTAAAGATTGTCTTAGAAAGTAAAATCATTACCATTTTTCGAGGGAATAATGTGTGATATCATTTTTATAAGAAAAAGCAGATCTAAACGGACATCACGCAGCTTTTTCGTACCAGTGCAGCCGGCCGGCGCGTAAAACGGGAAGGACACAGGAATCCCGGGTAAAGAAAATGACAGCAGTTTTTCTCGGAAAGTGGAGGATTATAATATGAAAAAAAGTAAGCTTTTGACAGCAGCCTTGTTATGTGTCTGCATGGCGCTTCCTGCCACAGGATGCGGTAAGGATGAGGGCGGCGGGCAGGTTGTCGTGGAGGGTCCCAAGAGCGAAGCGGACAAATTGAAAACATATGACCCGCCCATCACACTGACCTATGCCAAGAGTGAAGTGGTCACCAATTATCCCGCAGGTCAGGATGCGCAGAATAACGCTATGTACCAGATGTGGGAGGATGTCATGGGGATTAAGGTAGAGAACCTGATTCTCAGTTCGTCCTCCGCCATGACGGAGAAGTTGCGTCTGGCTATCACATCGGATGAGATTCCTGATTTTGCTGTGGTAGATGCCATTACTCTGGATTCCCTCATAAAGAACGACATGGTGACGGATATGACGGATATCTACGACCAGTGGGCTACGGATCGTCTCAAGACGGTGGCGGGGCAGCAGGACAACGCACTGTTTGCCCCCACCATTTCCAACGGACGTTATATGGCAATCCCGGTGGCGAATACCGTGGGTGATAGCTATCCCATCCTCTGGATCCGCAGCGACTGGCTGGAGGCGTTGAACCTGGAGGAACCCAAGACCATGGAGGAAGTCTTTGACATTGCGGAGAAATTCACGCTGGAGGATCCCGACGGAAACGGTGTCCAGGATACTTACGGTCTGTATCTGGATAAGGATTTGAACGGACTGGATGCCATTATGGCGGCTTACGGCGTGTATAGCAAGGACGAGTATTGGGTGAAGCAGGAGGACGGCAGCTTTATCGCGGGTTGTACCGCCTTGGACGCGAAGAAGCCGCTGGAAAGGCTGGCTCATCTGTATGAAATTGGTGGGATCGACCATGAATTTGCGGTGAAGGATGCCGCAAAGGAGGAGGAACTGATCGCCTCCGGGCAGATTGGTATTTACCTAGGTCTGTTCTTTAATCCCCTGGGTGTGATGAAGGACAGCGTGGCCAATGTGGGAGCGGACTGGACGGCTGTGGCGGTTCCCTCGGCGGAGGGCTACGGCGTCTACACGCCCGGTGTGAACCTGAATGTATATGGCTATATTTATGCGAAAAAGGGGATCAGCAACCCTGAGGCTATTGTGGTGATGCTCAATCATCTCTGCGACGGTTACGCGGCGCCCTGGCTCTCCGATGGTTCCGGAGAATTTTATAAACAGTACACGGCGCTTGCGGCGGATCCTGAGATCAGCCAGGCAGGTCCCAATAATCTGATGCCTTTCCAGATGGCGGGCAATATCAACTGGGCGGAGCGCTTCTCGGAAGCAATCGCAAACGGAGAGGAGCATGTGGACGGTAAGGACGCGGACTTCCAGAACGTGATCAGCACGGAGCTGCCTCCGGAACTGTCCTGGGCATGGAAGAAGGTCTATCTGGAGGGTTACGCGGTGATGGATCTGGACAATGTGCGGTACAGCGATTACACCGGTGCGCCCACGGAGACCATGAGTAAGACCCAGTCCCTGTTAAACACCCAGAAGCTGACGGATTATATCGCAATCATCATGGGAGACCAGCCGGTGGACTACTTCGACACCTTTGTGGAGACCTTCAACAGTATCGGCGGTGAGAAGATAGGAAAGGAAATCGAGGAAGCCTTAAAGTAGGATAGAGAAAGGCGCGGAGCCGTGTCCTCAGGGACACGGCTTCCGTGAAAAGAGGGCAATGACGATGAAAAAGACAATCAGTGTTTCAAAAAATCCGCCCATCCGCTTTTGTTGGAAAAAAAACTGGCAGCTCCATCTGATGCTGCTGCCGGGAATCCTTCTGGTCATTCTGTTCAAATATGTTCCACTGAGCGGGATATTGATAGCTTTCAAGGACTTCATTCCGAGAAAGGGGATTTTCGGCTCACCCTGGGCGGGACTGGAGAATTTTGAATATATGTTCCAGTTGCCCGACACGATGCGGATTCTCTGGAACACATTAAAAATAGCGGTACTGAAAATATTGGTGAATTTTCCGATTCCTGTTCTGGTGGCGATTCTTCTCAATGAAGTCAGAGGCAGACACTTCAAGAAATCCGTACAGACCATCATTTATCTCCCCTATTTTATTTCCTGGGTCATCTTATCCGGCATGATTCTGGATATCTTTTCCCTGGATGGGGTGGTGAATCAGGCGCTTAGTCTGTTTGGGGCGGATCCTGTGTTTTTCATGGGGGATAAGAAGGCCTTTGTGGGGCTGCTTGTCGGCACGGACGTGTGGAAGAATTTCGGCTATGGAACGGTAGTGTATCTGGCGGCCATCACAGGGGTGGATGAGTCGCTGTACGAGGCGGCCAGGATCGACGGGGCGAACCGGTTCAAGCAGATCCTGCACATTACGCTTCCCGGCATTGCGCCCATTGTGATGCTGATGATGATCCTGAACCTGGGTAATGTGCTGAATGCGGGCTTTGAGCAGATATTTAACCTTTACAGCCCCAGGGTGTATGAGACGGCAGATATCATAGATACCTTTGTGTACCGTATCTCCCTGGTGGAGGCCAATTACAGTCTGGGTACGGCGGTGGGGCTGCTGAAGTCTGTGGTGAGCTTCCTGTTAATCGTCAGTAGCTATAAGCTGGCCAATAAATACAGTGACTATACGATATTCTAGGGAGGTGTGAAATTTGAGCAGAAAAGGCAAAAGCTATCTTTTCCGGACTGTGAATGTGATATTTCTGGCGTTTCTTGCCGCCCTCTGTCTGTTGCCCCTGATCCACATTGCGGCGGTGTCTTTCAGCGACCAGGCTATGGTGTCAGCAAACCGGGTGGGGCTGTTTCCCAAGGGCTTCACCCTGGCCTCTTATAAAATGGTGGCGAAGCGGGCAGCCTTCTGGACGGCTTTCGGCGTCTCCGTAAAGCGGGTAATACTGGGGGTTGCGATCAATACAGTGATTACCGTGCTGATGGCGTATCCACTGTCGAAGTCGGAACGGGAATTTCCGTTTCGGAGGGTATATGTGTGGCTGCTGATCTTTGTGATGATCTTTGACGGCGGGCTGGTGCCTAATTACCTGCTGGTACATAATCTGAATTTGTTTGATACCATATGGGCCCTGGTGCTGCCTACGGCGGTGCCCATCTATAATATAATCCTTACCATGAATTTCATGAAGCAGCTTCCGGGAACCATAGAGGAGGCGGCCATGGTGGACGGCGCCGGCTATTTCCAGCGGTTTGTGTATCTGGTGATCCCCCTGTCCAAGCCGGTTATCGCCACAGTGACGCTGTTCAGCTTTATCGGGCATTGGAATTCCTGGTTCGACGGCAAGATTTATAATAACCAGACTACCAACTATCCTCTGCAGACCTATCTGCAGAACCTGATATCCAGCAGCGATATGACCAATGCGGCGGAGGCCATCGAGAACGCGCTGTCCAATGTGAAGACCCTGCAGGCCGCGCAACTGGTGCTGACACTGCTGCCGATACTGGTGATCTATCCGTTCCTGCAGAAATATTTTGTGAAAGGAATTACAGTGGGGGCGGTGAAGGGATAATGGCATCAGCATTTACGAGGAGGGATGGAAATGAATGATTTCGAGGTTTCTTCTTTTATGGAGACAGTCTATGAGGATGTGGTAAAAAGGGCCGGGGAGCCCCTGGGGCATACGGGGAATTGGGAGGCATACCGGAAGGAAAAGAAAGAACGGATCAGGGAGGTGTTAAAGCTGCCCCTGTTGAAGCGCCGCTATGACACGTCCCTGGTATGGGAGAAGGTAAGGGAGAAAACAGAGGAAGGAATCTCCGTGGAGAAATACCGTGTGGAGGCGCTTCAGAAGCTTTCTCTCGCCGTTCATGTGTTATATGAGGCGAAAAAGGAGGATTTCTCCCGGAGGCGCGCCGTATTGTTTCTCAACGGGCATGATCCCAGGGGAGCGGAAGGCGCTTACAGGGCGCTTCCCGGCGGAAGCCCCGGGCTGGGGACGGAGCTGGCCCGAATGGGGTATGTGGTTTTGGTTCCCGAACTGTTTGCCCTGGGGGAGGCCAAGAGACGTGAGGCGGCATCGGATCTGGGAGCCTGTGAGAGCTGCGGGGAGACGGAGCCCTGGCTGTTAAACTGCGGGCTGAACCTAGTGGGTCTGAGAGTGTGGGAGGCCATGAAGACGCTGGATTTTGCGCAGGAGGCTCTGGGGCTGGATCGTTTTGGCGTCTATGGCATCTCGGGAGGAGGCCATATCTGTAATTACGCGGGAGTGCTGGACGACCGGATCGAGGCCATGATGGTATCAGGGTATCCCAATCTGTATCGATACAGTACCATGGCCATGGTGCACTGCATCTGCAACTATGTGCCGGGACAGATTGAACTGGGGGAAAGCCATCATATCACATCATTGGCGGCGCCGGAAAAAAAGCTGCTGGTGATCAACGGAAAGCAGGATCCCATTTTCCCCGTAGAGGGCAGCAGGATCGCCTTTGCGTACCTGGAGGAAGTATATCGGCGACTGGGAGAACCGGGCAATTGTACGACGGTTTTATTTGAGGGCGGGCACGAAATATCAACAACGAATGTATGCAGATGGCTGAGGGAAAACTGGAGTCCCTTGTAAAAGCGAGGAGAGAGGATATGGAAAAAAGGCTTGAAGAGGTATTGAAGGGGCGGGAGGGAAACTATATCGTCCCCTTTTTCTGGCAGCACGGTGAGTCGGAGGAAACGCTGCGGGATTATATGGAAAAGATTGAGATGTCCGGTATCCGCGCAGTCTGTGTGGAATCCAGGCCTCATCCGGACTATGTGGGATCCGGCTGGTGGCGGGATATGGATGTGATCCTGGAGGAAGCCGCCGTCAGGAATATGAGGGTATGGGTGCTGGACGATTCCCATTTTCCCACAGGCTACTGTAACGGGGAAATTGCGGCTCATCCGGAGTATGGAAAGGTATTTCTGGATCACTATACGATAGACGTGATGGGACCTGACAGAGAGGCCTCCTTCCTGATTCGGCTGCAGGAGGGGGAAGACCTGGTGGGAGTGGTGGCCGTAAAGTGCCGGGACACGCCAGAGGACAAGGAATCCCCGGTGGATATCACTTCCCGCGTAAAGGATGGTATGGTATATTGGCCGGTGCCAGAGGGGTACTGGCGCGTTGTGGTGCTGAAGACTGTGCGGGAAGGGGGAAACTGCCGGAAGGACTACTGTAATCTGCTGGATCGTGACGCGGTGGCTTTTTTCCTGGAAACGGTTTACGAGCCTCACTGGCAGCATTATAAGGAGAAATTCGGCAATGTCTTTGCCGGCTTTTTCTCGGATGAGCCGGAGTTCGGCAATACCTTTGGGGAATATCCCAATACGGGGATCGGCCAGCCCACTATGGTGCTGCCTTGGTGCAGGGAACTGGCGGAACGCTGCGCAGGGGCATGGGGTGGGGAGGTGAATATCTGCCTGACAGCACTTTGGAGCGACCTGGAGGGATATACGGAGAGGGCTCGGTACGGATATATGTCCATGGCGACAGAACTGTACAGAAGGAATTTCTGTATGCAGGTGGGAGAATGGTGCAAGGCTCACGGCGTGGAATATATCGGACATGTGGTGGAGGACAACGGCAACCACGCCCGGACGGGATATGGAACGGGGCATTTCTTTAAGGCGCTGTGGGGACAGCATATGTCGGGAATCGACGTGGTACTGCAGCAGATACGACCCGGTTACGACGACAGGGACTTTTATCATATCGGCGGAAAAAATACTTATGACGGGCGCTTTTTCCACTATGGTCTGGGAAAGCTGGGGAGTTCCCTGGCACATCTGGACAAAAAGAAAAGGGGGCGCACCATCTGCGAGGTCTATGGAGCCTATGGGTGGGCTGAAGGGCTGAAGCTGATGAAATGGATTGCGGATCATATGTTGGTCAGAGGAGTGAACTGGTTCGTTCCCCATGCCTTTACCCCGGCGTCCTTTCCCGACCCGGACTGCCCGCCCCACTTTTACGCCCGGGGGAAGAATCCACAGTATCCCTGGTTCCGGGATCTTATGGGATATATGAACCGGATGTGCCATTTGCTGAACGGAGGCGGCAGCGTGATCCAAACAGCAGTGCTCTATACGGCGGAAATGAGTTGGATGGGGGATTGCGTTCCCTTTGAGGATGTCGGGAAATGGCTGATGCGCAGCCAGATTGATTTTGATGTGGTGCCGGTATGGCTTCTTGGGGAGAGCGCTTTCGCGGAGGACGGTTCCCGGTTCCATGTGGGTGACGCATCCTACGCCGTGCTGATCGTACCGGACTGTGCTTTTATCCCGGAGGAACTGGGGGAATGGCTGGAGCGTGCGGCACAGGTGGGATTCCCTGTTCTTTTCGCGGGAGAACGCCCCAGGGTGGCACGAACCGGAAAGCTGGAAAGTGGGGCAACGTGCTCCGAGGGGATTATCCTGTCAGAAGCTTCCGGAGTCTTCTGTGGAGGCAGTTGTGAGACGCTCTTTTCTTTCCTGGAGGAGACGGGAATCCGGGAGATTCTGACATCCGCACCGGAACCATGGCTGCGCTGTCATCAGTACAGACAGCCGAAAGGGACTTTTTATATGTTCTTCAATGAGCATCCTGCAAAGCGGGTGGACACCTGGGTATGGGTTAAGGGGCTCAGAAAGCCTGCCTGCTGGTATGACGGCTGGGATAATTGTCTGTACCAGACCGGGCAGGACGAAAGAGGACGTATTGGCCTTCACCTGTCACCATATGAGACAAAGATGTTGTATGTGGGTGATGAGGAGGAGAGGGTGGATCTATCTGCCGATGTCCGGCTTTGGGGGAGGTATATGAGCGACCCTGAGAGTGTGGCTGATGGGAAACACCTGGAATTGGCTGAAGGATGGCAGATTTCCCTGAAGCAGTATGATGCGGAAGATTTCGGGTCAAGTGTAAAATGGACGTCCCTCAAAAATATCACCGGCCAGGGACAGCTGCCGGAATTCTCTGGTACCATTCGGTATGAGACTGCTTTTGACTGGGATCCGGAAAAGGATGGTGAGAGCGCTGTCCTGGACTGCGGCGAAGTCTATGAGACCTTGGAAGTGAGGCTGAACGGAGCAGTCCAGGCAGTGCGGGTGGCGCCGCCCTATACCCTGATGCTGAAGGGGCTCAGAAAAGGGCGAAACGCTTTGGAACTACTGGTGACGAATACGCTGGTTCATCAAATGAGGGACGAACTGTCCGTCACTATGCCTGTGGAGGCAAGCGGTCTGGTTGGGCCGGTGCGGATCTTTCTTCCAATATCCTTTTGATGTTCCCGTCCCTTAAAAGTTCTCCTGCGAGGGTGTCCTCCGCCGCCCTGCCGGAAACGTCCCGTCCGCCCTCCAGCAGGCATTCCATTCCCTCTATAATCTTGGGAAGGCAGGCGATGGAACAGCCCCTGCGCAAAAGACGCTTCACCATATCCGTCAGCAGGCCATAGGAAATCTTTTCCGGGATCACCCCTTCTATCAGGACGGGGTATTTGATCTTCAGATTGTCAACCAGTCCTTTTAA
The DNA here is from genome assembly GCA_948473115.1 of uncultured Lachnospiraceae bacterium. Lineage (GTDB taxonomy): Bacteria > Bacillota > Clostridia > Lachnospirales > Lachnospiraceae > Acetatifactor. The sequence continues at coordinate 24,791 of CAOKWI010000043.1, forward strand.
CAGATCCGGATGGAGGATCTCATAATATTTTTCCCGGATGCAGCTGCCAAGTCTTTCGATGATATGGTGCAATGGATCTTCGCCCATACATTTGTCGTCCGCATATGCAAGCTGCTCAGAGCAAAGCACATTACCATAAGAAAGAATCATAAATTCGCGGCTCTCCAGTCTCAATTCATCCCTGATCCGGAAAACTGGTAATAAGAATCCCTCACGGGATAGCCGGAGTCGCAATTCCTTTATTTCATCCGTATAGTTCTGATCGGTGAAAAGAGGAATCAGCTCTTCCCCGAATATGAGTTCCAACGGTTCCAGCGCATTCCTCAGGTTCTCCCCGATCATGCGCTGGAGCTTACAGCCGTCGCCTCCCATGGTATTTTGCTGATTGATGCCCAGCAGATAGTCAGTGCTGATCTCCAGCATGCGTGCGATGGAAGGCAGGATCGACGTATCGGGGAGGCTCATACCCCTCTCCCATTTGCTCAATGCCTGCGGAGTGACACCGAGCCTGTAGGCCAGTTCCTCCTGGGTCATATTTTTATTTTGACGGCAGACGGACAATCTGCTTCCGATCTGTTGTGATTCACTTGTCATATTGATCATTTCCTTTTTATCTCCCTTCATTCCCGTAAGCTTGCTACAGGGTATTTGGCTTTGGAAGCGAGGTTTTCTGGGCGCTTCCTTTCTGTCCCCGACTTTTGTCCTGGAAGGTGGGAGTCCCGGGATCAGCCATCCTCCGACAGGGCTGCGCTTCCGAAAAAGCGCATGTTCGGTTTCTGTTTACAGGATAGCAGAAAGAAAAAGGAATGTAAAACAACTGTAAGTTTATCCACTGGTAAACCGTGTGAAATTGACAACAATTTTGACAACAGATTTTATAGGAACTATGCTGAACAGTACTTGATAATACTTTTCGGAGAAACTGTTTACAGTTTCTCCGGCTCCGGATATTCCACCCCGAAGGTTTCCACAGTGACAGTCTCCATCACCTGGTTTTCGTAGGGTCTGTCCTCATAGGTGGGTGTCTCGGCGATGCGGTCCACCACGTCCATACCCTCGATCACCTTCCCGAACGCCGCATAGCTGCCGTCCAGGTGGGGGGCATTCTTATGCATGATGAAGAACTGGCTGCCTGCGGAATCAGGATCCATGGATCTGGCCATGGACAGGACGCCGGCGGTGTGCTTCAAATTGTTCTCCACCCCATTCTGGGCAAACTCACCCTTGATACTGTAGCCGGGATCGCCCATTCCGGTGCCCTCCGGACAGCCGCCCTGGATCATGAAGCCCCGGATGACGCGGTGGAAGATCAGGCCGTCATAGAATTTCTTATGGATCAGGCTGATGAAATTATTGACGGAAATGGGGGCGATATCGGGATATAATTCCAGCTTTATTACGCCTCTGTCTTTCATTGTAATGGTAACTACGGGATTTTTTTCCATATTGGGATTCCTTTCTGATTTTGTATTCCGTCCTGGTCTCTGCGTCCGGGAAGCTTCTGGTTCATGCGGACAATGAGCCGGGTCAATTGTGTTGCCATTGTGCCTCTGCCTGTAGGAGCATAAGGCCTACACAGCATGCTTTCCTCATAAGATAATACACAAAATAAGCCGGGTGTGCAAGCCCTTTCTTGAGGTACTATGTATTCATAAATGCCTTGAGTGGCGTCAGATAAAAATGATCCATTCTCATCGGCGTAATTATAACAGAATTTTTAAACGTTAAAGTGAAAAGTATAGTATAATTATAACAGGTAGGGACAATTTCATAACAGGGGAAGCCGGAGATTATGTATTACTATAAAGAATACCAATTTAACATAGACGGGGCAGAACGAACCTTTGTCATTACGGACTGCGAGGAATGGGCACGGAAGCTGCGGGCTGCAGGGGTGCCGGTGGCAGTCTATCTTCATCCGGGAAATGAGGACCAGAATTTGTCTGACTTCCTGTATGCGGTGGAGGATCCGGAGGATATTGACCCGGATTATATGGAAAAGGCGTGCCGCAGGCTGCTGGGGCTGCCCTGGGAGATCCTGGGGACGGCGCGGTGCCTGGTCAGGGAGACGACGGTGGAGGATGTGGAGGCGTTTTATGAGATATACAGGCATCCTGCGATTACGGAATTTATGGAAGACCTTTATCCGGAAAAGGAACAGGAGAGGGAATATATCCGCCAGTATATCGATCAGGTCTATACCTTCTGGGAGTTCGGCGTCTGGACCGTGGTGGAGAAAGAAAGCGGTGCCGTCATCGGCAGGGCGGGCTTTTCTTACAGGGAAGGCTTTGAAGAGCCGGAGATAGGTTTTATGATAGGAGTCCCCTGGCAGCGGAGGGGTTATGCGGAAGAGGTCTGCCGCGCCATCCTGGACTATGGGCGGGATGTACTGGGATTTGGCACGGTGCAGGCATTCGTGCGCACAGGGAACGAGGCATCTATGAAGCTGTGTGAAAAATTGGGGCTATATAATGCAGGGATTGTCAATATTGAGGGGAAGGAACATTTCAGGTACATAACCGCCTGGGATTCACAGTGATTTCATGAAAAAGGCGAATGCTTCTTTAATGCTGACAAAGGACTTTTCCTTAATGTGTGTTCTAATTTTTGAGGCCAAGGCTGGCGTGTGAGCGATCAATTTGGCTCTTGCTGGCTCTTGCTTTCCGGGTATAAAGCGTTTAAAATATCCATAAAGCAATCATTTATAAATCACAGTGTTTGCACATTTTTTAACAGTCTATGATATTGCCCCATGACTTATTCAAATATAGGAACTGGGATATTGGCGAAGGGAAATCATATATGGAAGGAGAAGTGCAGGATGGATTATGAGGAATATGAAAAGCAGTGCAAAGAAATAAGGGCGGAAAATGATAACCTATTGAAGATATTCGAAGAGGATTTAAAGTCAAAAGGGCTTTCTGAGCAGACCATAGGCAGGCATATTTCCAATGTTGACTTCTATATTAATGAATACCTGCTGCGTGAGGATGCCAGGACAATGGAAGAGGGTGTGGCGGCAATAGATACGTTTCTGGGGTATTTTTTCATTCGGAAATGTATGTGGTCCACACCAGGGACAATCAAAAGCACGGCGGCAAGCATTAAGAAGTTTTATAAAAGTATGGTTGACCACGGAAAGGTAAAGAAATCCCACTATGAGTTCCTGTGCTCTGAGATCAAGGATGGAATGGAGGGGTGGCAGGAAGACTGTGCGGCGTACAATGATCCTGACGCTGCCAATCCATTTTGCTGGTTTTGAGAGGCCGATATATTGAGAGTGACAGCCATTTCGCATATGAAATTATTGTATGATAAATTTGATTTCCTGTTGGAAGGAGATCTTTTAAGCGAGAGCGAAAAAGATGATTTTCGTCGGATATCAGTGGAAATGGAGAATAATACGGCGGTATTTTCCCTGAAAATGTTGTCTATTTATTTGTCTCGTTACTATGGGAAAAAGGTGATTATTCTTTTGGATGAATATGATACCCCTATGCAGGAAGCTTATGTGAATGGGTACTGGAAGGAACTTGCGGATTTTACCAGAAGCCTTTTCAATGCTACTTTTAAGACGAATCCTTATCTGGAACGTGCCATCATGACAGGAATTACCCGGATCGGCAGGGAATCCATGTTCTCGGATCTGAACAATCTGGAGGTTGTCACTGTCACAGCAAGAAAGTATGAGGACAGTTTTGGCTTTACGGAGGAGGAAGTGTTTGAGGCACTGGAAGAATTTGGGCTGTCTGACAGGCGTGGGGAAGTGAAGCAGTGGTATGACGGTTTTGTGTTTGGGGATTATGCCGATATTTATAATCCATGGTCGATTATTAATTATCTGGACAAAGGGAAAGCGGCTCCCTACTGGGTCAATGCCAGTGGTAATTCCCTGGCGGGGAAACTGATCCAGGAGGGAAGCCCGGAAATGAAAATGACCATGGAAGAATTGCTTCGGGGAGGGCGTTTGCGGACTGTCCTGGATGAGCAGATTGTTTTCAGTCAGTTGGATCAGGGAGACGATACGATCTGGAGTCTGTTTCTTGCCAGTGGATTTCTGAAGGTGGTATATACGGAGTTTGATACGGAAAGCGGGGAGACAGTGTATGACCTGAAGCTGACCAATATGGAGGTGCGGATCATGTTCCGGCAGATGGTCAGAGGATGGTTTGGGGGTAGGTGCCGTCCGGTTCATAATGCGTTTCTGCAGGCGCTGCTCGTGGGTGATGTAAAGGCAATGAACGTATATATGAATAAGGTCGCCCTACAGACATTCAGCTGTTTTGATACCGGAAATCATCCATCAGATTCGGAGCCGGAACGCTTTTACCACGGTTTTGTATTAGGAATGATGGTGGAATTGGCCGACAGGTATATCCTGACCTCTAAACGGGAGATGCGGCTAAAACGAGCAAGCTCGTTTGGCAGGTATGATGTGATGCTGGAGCCAAGGCAGGGGAATGGGATCGTGGATCAAGTGGCTGTCAATGCAGGTGGTAATCCTTATGGCAGTGACGCGATTATTTTGGAATTCAAGGTACAGGATAAGGAAGAAGAGGCTGAGTTGGCTGATACGGTGAAGAGCGCCCTGGAACAGATTGAAAGACAGGACTATGAGGCGATACTTTTGGCAAAGGGGATTCCCAGGGAACGTATCCGCAAATATGGATTTGCTTTTTGTGGGAAACGGGTGCTGATCGGATGATGTTCTGTCTGGGGGATGAGGAAGCCAGACAGAACATGAAGCTTTATTCCCGCGAGCAAACATTGCTCGTTGAGCAATGAGCCAAGTCAGTGTAACTGACTTTGTGCCGCTGCTTGCACAAATTGCTTGTTAAGCAATAGCATAAAGTCAACACGGTTGACTTGGCGAATGCCGCGAGGGTCACAATACCAAGGTGTCCAGAGGACACCTTCTGCTCTGCAGCGCTGCAAGCTTGATACCCCGTTGCTTGCAGCGGGGTCTTTGATTGGTAATTCTGGGTAGGGCAGATCAGTAGGAGTCTGTGAAGTGCCCTGGTGCATTCCACATATAAAAGCTTTTTGTCCTCCTCCGTGCAGTCGTCCTCCATAACCGCGTCACAGATTATAACTGCATCAAATTCCAGTCCCTTTGACAGATATGCAGGCATGATAAATATCCCTTTCAGGCTGTCGGGCGTGTGATCTCAGGTCTGTCCCCTGAAAGGATCCTGCCATACAGTCTGACCACGTCAATTTACGTAAATTGCCTGATTCCCTGTCGGATCAGGTCCTTCTGTGCCCTGACGCCGCGCTTCCTTGCCGTACCGAAAAAAGAGGAAAACGGTTCTGGGCGTTTTCCTCTTCACTTGCTTCCGGGGAAATGATGCAAAAATGATCGAAATCTGATGCCAATATGTGGAAAATCTGATGCACTTTTTGTGCAATGTCACTTTATTATGGATTCTAAGATAAAAACCAGTGCATTTAGAGTGAAATTCCAAGGAGGTTCCACAATGAACATGATGAGAGAACAAAGCATCCTGAGACGGAGCAGGAAATGGATCTGCTGTATCCTGGCGCTGCTGCTCTTTGCGTCCAGCTGTCCGGCGGTCTGGGCCATGGGGAAAAACGGTGTTAATGGCAGCAGCAATGAAAACAACAGCACTGCCGGCGACAGTAGTGATACAGAAGATACTGACAGTGGGGAGGAGGATGAGGAAGAGTTCCTTGCGCCTTATTTTATCATTCAGGGCACGGGAAATGACGCTTCCTCCGTGGAGCATTTTCCCTTGAAATCAACCGATGTAGTCGCCAATATCAATGGTATGATTGCCGAGACGTATGTGACCCAGACCTACGTGAATGAGGGCGATACCCCCATAAACGCCAGTTATGTGTTCCCCACCTCTTCCACCGTCACTGTCCATGGTATGACAATGGTGATCGGCAATGAGAGGATTACTGCCCAGATTAAGGAGAAGGAAGAGGCAAAGGTAGAATACGAGGAGGCGAAGAGCGAAGGCAAGAGCGCTTCCCTGATGGAGCAGAAGCGTCCGAATGTGTTCACCATGGATGTGGCAAATATCATGCCCGGCGATACGGTCAACATAGAGCTGCACTACACGGAGTTGATCACTCCGAAGGAGAATACCTATGAATTTATTTTTCCCACGGTGGTAGGACCCCGCTATGCGCCGCCCTCTGAACCTGTTGGGGACAGTGGGGAAGAGGCTGCTCAGGACAGCAGGGAAGGGGCTGACCAGGACAGCGTGGAAGAATCTGACCAGGACAGCGTGGAAGGCGCTGACCAGAACAGCGTGGAAGGATCTGACCAGGACAGCGTGGAAGGCGCTGACCAGAACAACGAGGAAGAATCCGGCCAGGACAGCACTGAATCGGCCGGGGATCTCCAGATTGTGGCCGAGGAAAGCGGCTCCGTATCCGGCGGTGACGGCAATAGAGTCAATCATAGCGGAGACAACAACGGCGGCAGTCCGGACGATGACTGGGTGGCAAGCCCTTATCTGCCAGGCGGCGTTACGCCTCCCGGTGAATATAACATTACGGTGAATCTTTCCACAGGTGTTCCCATCACTGAGGTGACAAGCAAGTCCCATGCCATCCGGGTCAATAAATCCGATGCGTCCACTGCCCAGATCACGCTGGCAGATCCTGAACATTATGCAGGCAACAGGGACTTTATCCTAAAATACAAATTAACCGGGGAAGAGATACAGAGCGGCCTTGTGCTCTCCAGTGGACAGGCTGGAGGCGGATTCTCTCAGGCGGAAAATTTCTTTATGCTGACAATCCAGCCGCCTGAGCGGTTTGAAGTGGAAGATATTCCTCCCAGGGAATATATCTTTGTGCTGGATGTCTCCGGATCCATGTTCGGCTATCCGCTGGACACCGCCAAAGGACTGATCCGTGACCTGGTGACAAATCTCAATGAGACGGACACCTTTAACCTGATCCTGTTTGCCAATGAGTCCACCATACTCTCTTCCAATTCCCTTCCTGCCACCGCGCAGAATGTAAAAACGGCGGTAAAGCTGATCGAGGAACAGGAGGGCGGAGGCGGTACATCCCTGCTACCGGCGCTGGAGGATGCGATCGCCATCCCAAAGGAGGACGACACGGCACGGAGTATTGTGATCATCACCGACGGATATATCTCCAATGACGACGAGGTCATTTCCTGCATTACCGACAACATGAACAGCGCCAGTTTTTTCTCCTTCGGTATCGGAAGCTCGGTCAACGATTATCTGATCAGACAGATTGCAGGCTGTGGGCTGGGGGAATCCTTCATTGTGACGGACAGCGAGGATGCGGAGGAATCGGCGGCGGATTTCCGCACTTATATAGAGTCTCCGCTGCTTACGGATATTTCTGTAACCTACAGGGGATTTGACGTCTATGATGTGGAACCTTCCGTTCCCTCCATCCTGTACGCCTCACAGCCCATTGTGCTCTTCGGAAAGTGGCGCGGCAAACCCGGCGGAACCATCACCATAACCGGTAAGGCAGGCGGGGAAGAATATACGCAGGAAATTCCTGTCAGCAATGTGACAGTGGACATGGAAAGCGAGGCCATCCGTTATCTGTGGGCGCGGACGCACCTGGACAGGATCGCGGGATACGGCAGTATCCGTAATGACGAGTCGGTAAAAGACGAGATCACACAGCTGGGACTGGAATATAATATGGTCACTCCGTATACTTCCTTTATTGCGGTCTCGGAGATCATCCGTAACACAGAGGGAGAAGGCACGGATGTGGATCAGCCCCTTCCCCTGCCCCAGAGAGTGTCCGGTCTGGCCGTGGGCGGCGGATACAGGTCCTATTCGGAGCCGGGAATGATCTTTTTGCTCCTGCCCATAGCGGTGGTGATACTCGTAAAGAAGAGATCCGCGGGACGAAGAGCGGAACAGGAATAAGCTGCCATTTTACGGAAGGTTAAAACAGGGAAATGCCATGAAAAAGGAAATCAGATTTTTACGTGAAAATTTCATATTCTATCTGGTGGGACTGCTTATGGTACTTGGGCTCAAATGCTATTATCGTCAGGCGGACTGTGATTCCCTGCTGTGGGTTCTTGCGCCCACATCCCGCTGGGTGGAAATACTGAGCGGGATCCCCTTTACTTATATTTCCGGCACAGGCTATGTGAACCATGGCCTGCGCATGGTGATTGCGGCTTCCTGTTCCGGTGTCAGATTTATGATGATTACATTTATGATGCTGGTATTCTCCTTTGTCCATATGGTCGCGGCATCCGAACGGACGCCGATCTCTGGAGCCTCCCGCCATGGAGTTTCCTATCCCGAAGTCTCCCGATCGGATATCTGCGCTGCCGCAAAATTCGGATCAATGCGTAAATGGGCAAGGGGCTTTGGATGGGTTGCCGCCAGCGCGTTTTTTTCCTGGCTGCTCACCGTCCTTGTCAACGGCCTTCGGATCATCCTGGCGGTCTATCTTCCCATCTGTCTGGAGGACGTAGGACTCATGGGCGGGATGCTGACCCAGGACAGGCTCCACACCATGATCGGGGTGGTTGTATATTTTACCGCCCTGCTTGTGATCTACCGTCTGGCCGGATGGCTCGTCCAGGGGGCGGTCAGGCCAGCCCATAGCCCGCTGTCCCTGCTGCGGAAATGTGTTTTGCCCGTTTTCTGGTACTTAAGCTTTACCTTGGGACTTCCGCTCCTGAACAGGGTGGGGCGTGCCGGCCCAGGGGAATTTACGGAGTTTGCAGTACTGGTGACGGCAGGCTGCGGGCTGATCCTGCTGCCCTATGTGTTTTTTTCCCGCAAGGGTCATAACACAAAGGGGCGGCATCAGGTATAATACTGTGCCTGTGCGTTCCACAGCTCATAATATTTTCCCCTGTCGTCCGCCAGGAGGGAAGCGTGGGTGCCCTGCTGGATGACCACGCCCTCATGGAACACCGCGATCTCGTCGCAGAATTTGCAGGAAGAGAGACGGTGGCTGATATAAATGGTCGTCTTGTCCCCGGTAATCTCATCGAATTTTGCATAAATCTCGGCTTCTGCCACAGGGTCAAGGGCGGCGGTGGGCTCATCCAGGACGATAAAGGGCGAGTCCTTGTACAGTGCGCGGGCGATGGCGATCTTCTGGGACTCGCCTCCCGAGATATTCACGCCGTCCTTGTTATAGTCCTTCTCCAGATAGGTTTCCAGTCTTTCCGGCATTGCAGCCAGTCTTTCCCCGAATCCGGCTTTCTTCAGGGCGTCTGTGGCCAGGCCGCTGTCGTAGGCGGTTCCTGCGGCAACGTTTTCGCCAAGCTTCAGGGCAAACAGCTTATAGTCCTGGAACACAACGGAAAACAGGGACATGTATTCGCGGTAGTCATACTTGCGGATGTCAATGCCGTTGAGCAGGATCTGCCCCTCTGTGGGATCGTACAGGCGGCAGAGCAGCTTGATAAAAGTGGTTTTCCCGCTTCCGTTCATGCCTACCACAGCCAGGCGTTTCCCGATCTCAAATTTCATGTTGACATGGCGCAGCGCGTACTGGTCGCAGCCGGGATATTGGAAGGAGACATTGCGGAATTCCACCTCGTATTTGCGGTCCCGGCGCTTTTCCACGGTAAGGCTTCCCTGGTACATGCGGTTGGGAATATCCAGAAGCCGGAAGGCAACGGCCAGGAAGGGAGCGTTATTGCGCATATCCCCCAGGGTTGAGATCAGCAGGGACATTCCTCCTGATACCCTGGTGACGGATGCCACATACTGTGTGACGGCGCCCAGGCCGAATGCCCCGGCCCAGGCCTTCAGGCAGACGAAGGCGTACACCAGACCCGTGAAGGCTGCTGAGACGGCGGAGGAAGCCGCATGGTATAAGCCGATGGGTCCCCTGCTGTATCTGGCAAGGAGACCACGGGAACAAAAAAGATCTTCTTTTTTGTGGTCATGCTTTTCACATATTTCATCCTGTCGGTAAATCCGCATATCTGCCGCAAATTCCTTTTCACGGCAGAGATTGCTCCAAAAGCGGAACAGGCGGTTATTGAGGTTCGCGGAGTCGGCATTGCGGGCATAAAAGCTGTCCGCCTTGTTCGAAAGGGTGGGGGCAAGGTAGGTAATCAGAAGCATGGCGGCAATCATCAGGACCACGGACGCCGGGTGGTTCAACAGGGTATACGACCCTGCGTCTGCGGGGACACGGCTGGCGAACAGGGATACGGTCAGGGAGATTCCTCCCAGAAGCGTAAACAGGGAGGAACAGAGTGCCTCGTAATTCTTTAAGACACGGTATATTCCCCAATCGCCGCTGTTCATGCTCTGGTGAATAGTGGAATCCAGCGCCGAGACTTCCGTCCGGTCAAGTTCAGCATAGTCCATGTCCAGGAATTTTTCTATAAAAATGAGCTCTCCTTTCCACCAGAGTCCGGCGCAGCTTGTCTTCTTCCACTTTTCCAGCAAAGCGGACAGGAGGGCAATTGCGGCGGCGGACAGGAGGGCGGCCAGCACAAGCATCCTCAGGCGCACCGGATTCCTGGCTCCTGCAAGCTCGTCGATGATCAGGGCGGACAGCCATATGCCCGCGTAGGGGGTGAGGGCGCTCCACAGGACGTTGAAAAAGCGGGACAGTATCACTTGTGGATATCTCTGGAAAAACATCTGTAACACGCGGCGGTCATATTTCAGGGCTTCAGCCCAGGACAATCGCTTTTCCTTCTTTCTTGTCAAGGTATTCTGCTCCTTCCTTAGGAACTGTCCATTAATAACTTGTGCATTTGACTTGACTAAATCCGCACAGTCTGTGTTGTCATCTGTACAAGTTATTTTCGGACAGTTCCTTATAATATTTGCTTTGTATTTCGTAGAGCTCGGCATATTTGCCGCCGGCCTCCAGCAGTTCTTCATGTGTGCCTTCCTCACTGATCTTTCCGTTGTCGATCAGGATAATGCGGTCACAGAAGCGGGTGGATGCCAGGCGGTGCGAGATATAGACGGAAGATCTGCCCTGTGCCAGGTCATTGTATTTCCGGTACAAGTCCGACTCGGCAATGGGATCCAGCGCCGCCGTAGGCTCGTCAAGCAGGAGAAAGGGGGCGTCCTTGTAAAGGGCACGGGCAAGCATAAGGCGCTGCGTCTCCCCGCCGGAAAGGAGAACCGCATCTTCATATACCTCTCTGTCCAGGCAGGTTTTGTAACGGTGGGGCAGGGACTCGACTTTTTCCCGCAGCCCGGCCTCTTCCACGCATTTCTGTACCCGTTCCATATCGATATCCGTCTCCGTCTGCGCCACATTTGCCGCAATGGATGATGCCAGCAGGGAGAAGTTCTGGAATACCGCTGAAAACAGGGTGTAATAGTCCCTGCGGTTCAAGTGCCGGATATCCCTGCCGTCAAGCAGTACCCGGCCCTCGGTGGGATCCAGGAAGCCGCAGATTAGCTTCACAAGGGTGGTCTTGCCGACGCCGTTACGCCCCACCACCGCAAGTTTTTCGCCGGGATGCAGTGTAAGGTTAATGTTTTGCAGGGCGTCCTGCTGTGCGCCGGGATACCGGAAGGAAACATTTTCCAGCCGGATCTCAGTGTGCCCGTCTGCGCCCGGAGGGTGCACATTCTTTCCGGTCACATTCACCGGCTCGCCGCCTTCAAACAGAAAGGGCTCGCGGTAGCCAAGGAATTCCCGGACGGTAGAGAGATCCAGGGATTGTTGATATAGGGTATAGAATCCGTCCAGGATGCCGGATACCCATTTGGTGAAACCGCCTGCGGCCGTAAAATACAGGAGAAATTCCGCCACGCCGAGCCCGCCCCGGAGCACAAGGCGGATGAGGTAGGCATAAGCGACGGCGCTGCGCAGGAAGGTCAGGATCAGGTCTGTCACCTTGGCCCATAGATAGACACCCTGGGCTCTCCGGTGGAATGCGGTATAGGCGTCCATTGTTTTATGGTACAGCTCTTCCAGCCAGGGACGGAGGCCGAAGATACGGATATCCTTGGCATGACTCAGGTCTCGGGAACGTTCGGAAATGTACCACAGGTGTCTCATGTGCTCCGCCTCTTCCTCCCGGTGACGGTAGCCGTAACCGTTTATATAATTGCCAATGAAATAGCTTGCGGAGGAGGTAGCCAGGATCACCAGGATCAGAAAGGGCTGGACGGTGGTCAAAAGGCTCACATAGATGGCGAAGCCCAGGAGACTGGAGACAACCTTTGTCAAGGTATCCCAGATGGCTTCGGCGGCCGCTGTGTTAGTGCCGACGCAGTCATTGGATTTGGCAAGGAGTTTTTGGAAGCCGTCATCGTCCACGTTGGGATAGGAGGTGGTGCCAGCCTTTCTGTTCAGCAGGGCGCACACCTCCGTGCGGACGCTGATCCTTCCGTACAGGGTGTTGGCCTTTACATAAGAGGAAGCCGCCGACACCAGCATGCTTCCCAGGGCAAAGCCTGCTATGATGCACATCAGCTCCGCCACAGGGACATGCCGTTCCACCGCCGCCAGGATGGCGGGCGATACATACAGGTGGATCAGGTTTAAGGCTACCGTGAGCATCGCGGAGAGGAGGCAGAGTACCAGCACCTTTTTTTCCTTTGATGTCCATGCCAGCCTGATCATAAACCAGGAGTTCTGCCACATATTATATTTGGGACGGGCAGATTTTTTGTGAGGATGTCTTTCTTTTCCTTCCATGGGAAGATACCTTTCTTTTAAATGATTGATCTGATTATTATATCATGAATCTACGATTCATGATGGATGGCCATCCGGCCGCTGACTGTCACGAATAAGGTCATTATATCATAGATTGCTTTTCCTGCTGCTTTTGGTGACGAAATGTTTTTATTTGGGGATAAAACAAAGCAGATGGTAAAATTCTTTATTGACATTCCCATTTTCTGGTGCTACAATTTCATACAGAAAGCGAAGGCGCTATGGGATTTTCCCGTAGTGCCTTTTCTTATCTGACGATGCAATGGGGCTTCGTAAGGGAGAATCGTTGTATCGTTTTTTATTTTATCAGTTTCATAACGAAGCTGGAAAGGTAGTGTCAAGTAGTCTATGAAAAAACCGGGACGAAAAAATAGGCTCAACTGAA
>CAOKWI010000044.1 GCA_948473115.1 uncultured Lachnospiraceae bacterium
TGAAATCCACTGCCTACGGAGACTATGGCGCGAAGACGCAATTCGCGCCATAGGGTCTGTGAAAGATTCCTTTTTTCACAGACCCGTAGTCGTAGTTGGCAGTTAGTTCAGATCCGCGTTGCCCCGTCCGCATAGGACAGGACAGCATGGCGCCGCCGTCCCTTTAGCAAAAAAGCCGCCTGGTACGATCGGGGCTGAATTGTTACGAAATTTTAACATTTATTACAAACCCTATTGACAAAGTGCATGAAAGTCAGGTAAAATAACAAGTGTAATGCGTCAAAACAGCACAAAGGAAAGAATGGAAGGGAAAAGTATGGCTCGGAAAGAAACAATTACAATCGATATGATTCTTGATACCGCATTTGCCATGACCAGGGAAGAGGGTTTTGCAGATGTCACAGCGAGGAAGGTGGCTGCAAAAACCGGATGTTCCACCCAGCCCATATTTCGTGTCTACAAAAATATGGATGAGCTGTGGAGGGCGGTCTATGATAGGGCGGCCGCTTTTTTCCATAATTATTACAGCCTTTATCCCAGGACGGGCAAGACTCCCTTTGCGAACCTCGGTATGGCCTACATTGCCTTTGCGAGGGAAGAGCGCCATCTGTTTGAGTTGCTGTTTGTGAAGAATGTGCCATATAAAAAGGGTATGTACGAACTGCTGAACGGTTCGGCGGGTAATGTGGTATATGAGGTTAATCTTGCCAGGGCCGCAGGCTGTGCAGATCCCGGTGATCTGTTTATGAAGATGTGGATCTTTATTCATGGGGCGGCATGCATGACCATGACGGGGGACTATGATCTGACGGACGCGCAGACGCTGGAACTGTTGGAACGCTCCTATGAAGCCTTTGCAGGCAAAAGTTAAGGAACCTGATATATGGAAAAGAAATACGATGTTTTAAGCAGAATTTCAGAGCAATATGAGAAGATGAGCAAGAGCCATAAGGCCATTGCGAATTTTATTTCCGGACATTATGACCAGGCGGTGTTCATGACGGCGGCAAAGCTGGGAGAGACCCTGGGCATCAGCGAATCCACGGTGGTACGCTTTGCCGACAGGGTGGGATATGCGGGTTATCCGGAATTTCAACATGCGCTGGAGGAATGCGTACAGGGAAAGCTGAGCAGCATTCAGAAGATGGATGCAAAATATGGCAGGAGCACCCAGTCGGAGGTGCTCACTTCCGTGATCACGGCGGATATCGAAAAGCTTCAGCATACCATAGAGCATCTGGATCCGGCAGCCTTTGAGTCTGCGGTGGAAAATATCCTTGCCGCAGACAATATTTATATTATGGGGCTTCGGAGTAACGAGCCGCTGGCGGAGTTCCTGCATTTTTACCTCAATATGATCAGGGGCGGCGTGGTGCTCTTAAAGACCACAAGCGTCAGCGAGACCTTTGAGCAGATGATACGCATCAACGAGAAGGACTGTTTCATCGGTATCAGCTTTCCCAGGTATTCCATGCGCACCCTGAAGGCCATGGAGTTTGCCAGCGACCGGAACGCAAAGGTGATTGCGGTGACGGATTCCACCCATTCGCCCATGGGTCTGTATTCCTCCTGTAATCTGCTGGCCAGGAGCGACATGGTATCCATTGTGGATTCCCTGGTGGCTCCCTTGAGCGTGATCAATGCGCTGGTGGTGGCATTGTGTCTGCGCTGTCCCCAGGAGGTGCGGCACAATCTGGAGATGCTGGAGGAAACATGGAATAATTATCAGGTCTACTTGAATGATGAGATCAATTTCATCGATGACGAGCCAATGTTGAATTATTCCCTGCGCAAAGAGTAAAGGACAGGAGTCGGAATGAGTAAGGTGATCGTAGTCGGCGGAGGAGCCGCGGGCATGATGGCGGCCATGGCGGCGGCTGACAATGGGGCGGAGGTATGTCTGATCGAAAAGAATGAGAAGCTTGGGAAGAAGCTGTTTATCACCGGCAAGGGACGCTGTAATGTGACAAATGCGGCGGATATGGATACCTTGTTCCGGAACGTGTGCACCAACAGTAAGTTTCTCTACAGCGCCTTTTACGGATTTGACAATCAGGCGGTCATGGCATTCCTGGAAAAGGCGGGATGTCCCCTTAAGACGGAACGGGGAGACAGGGTATTCCCCCTGTCGGATCATTCCTCCGACGTGATTGCCGCCCTGCAGCGGGAACTGAAAAAGCGGGGCGTGGAGATATTGCTGAACACAAAGGCAGAGCATATCCTGACGGGATCCCGGGCGGGGACGGAAGGGGAAAAGGAAGTAAAAGGCTTCGGCTGCGGCAATACAGGGAAGGAGAATATGACCTTTGCGGGCGTAAAGCTTGCAGACGGCCGGTCCATACATGGGGACAGGGGTATCATATGCACCGGAGGCGTTTCTTATCCCTCCACAGGCTCCACCGGCGACGGACACCGGATTGCCGGCGAGATGGGGCATACAGTAACGGAACTTGCTCCGGCGCTGGCGCCTTTTAATATAGAAGAAAAATGGTGCGGGCAGCTGACGGGGCTTTCCCTGAAAAATGTCTCCGTCACACTGTGCGCGGGGAAAAAGAGGCTGTATGAAGGCTTTGGGGAAATGCTGTTCACCCATTTCGGCGTCAGCGGTCCGCTGATCCTCTCGGCCAGTAGCTATTACCGCGGTGAGAAGGATGCAAAGCTGTATATTGACTTAAAGCCGGCTTTGGACGAGGAACAGCTGGACAGGCGTATTCTGCGGGACTTTGAAGAAAATAAGAACAGACAGTTCAAAAATTCCCTGGGCGGGCTTTTCCCGGTGAAGCTGATTCCCGTTATGATCGAGCTGTCGGGGATCTCCCCGGAAAAGAAGGTCAATGAGATCACCCGCGAGGAGCGCAGGAGCTTTGGCAGGCTGGTCAGGAGACTTCCGCTGACAATCGCGGGAACCAGGGGATTTGAGGAAGCAATCATCACCAGGGGCGGCGTCTCGGTCAAGGAGATCAACCCCTCCACCATGGAATCCAAAAAAGTGGACGGGCTTTACTTTGCGGGGGAAGTGCTGGATCTGGATGCGCTGACAGGCGGCTTCAACCTTCAGATCGCATGGTCTACAGGACATCTTGCGGGCGCCTCTGCTTCTTCTGACTGAATGCTTGTGCCGCCCAAAGGGGTGGACAGGGAGGTATGAAAATGAGCTTTAATATTGCAATCGACGGGCCTGCGGGAGCGGGCAAAAGTACTATTGCCAGAGCTGTGGCGGGGAAAATGGGCCTGATCTATGTGGATACGGGATCCTTGTATCGTGCCATGGCGCTGTTTATGGTCAGGGAAGGAATCGACTTACAGGATACCGGGGCGGTCATCCGTAAATGTCAGGAGGCGGATATCACGATTCGCTACGAGGGCGGTGTGCAGATGGTTTTTCTGAACGGGGAGAATGTCAGTGGATATCTGCGCACTGAGGAAGTGGGACATGCGGCTTCCTTTGTCAGCGTGATCCCCAGGGTGCGGGAGAAGCTGGTGGAACTGCAGAAGCGTCTGGCGGCGGAGAGCGACTGCGTTATGGATGGCAGGGATATCGGCACCTGCGTGCTGCCCCATGCGGACCGGAAGATCTACCTCACGGCCAGCAGCGCGGTGCGGGCAAGGAGAAGGTACGATGAACTCACCGCAAAAGGGGAAAGCTGCGATCTGGAGAAGATTCAGGCGGACATCGAGGAGCGGGATTACCGGGATATGCACAGGGAGGCTTCTCCCCTGAGACAGGCGGAGGACGCAGTGCTGGTGGATACATCCGATATGACTGTGGAGGAAGTGATCGACAGGATCCTTCTGATTTGTAACACGAAAGCACAGGGACGAAATAGAAAAGGATTGTGAAAAGGACTATATGGAAGTTAAGCTTGCAAAATGTGCCGGTTTCTGCTTTGGCGTGAAGCGCGCGGTGGATACGGTGTATGAACAGACGAAAACAGGGAAGACTATATACACCTATGGCCCCATTGTACACAATGAGGAAGTGGTGAGTGAGCTGGAGCAAAAGGGTGCTGTCGTCCTGGAGGGAGAGGAGGCCCTCGGGAAGCTGGAGCAGGGCAGTGTCATTATCCGCGCCCACGGCGTGCCGGAAAAGATATACCGCTTACTGGAACAGAAGAACCTGGAGTGCATTGACGCCACCTGTCCCTTTGTGAAGAAGATACACGGGATCGTGGAAAAGGCATCCGGCCGGGGAGAGCAGGTGGTGATCATAGGAAATCCCGTGCATCCCGAGGTGGAGGGGATCGTGGGCTGGTGTAAGGGCCCGGTGACAGTGATGGAGACGGTGGAAGAGGCGGAGAATTACGTTCCTCCCGACGGGGGAAAAATATGCGTTGTGTCCCAAACGACATTTAACTACAATAAATTTCATTCTATAGTTGAAATTTTCCAGAAAAAAGGTTACAATGTTAATGTTGCTAATACCATATGTAATGCGACAGAGGAACGACAGGACTCAGCCAGGGAGCTTGCGAGAGAGGCTGACGTCATGATCGTGATAGGAGGCAGGCACAGCTCCAATACCAGAAAGCTGTATGAGATATGCAGCGGGGAATGTGCGGATACCTATTTTATACAGACACTGGATGACTTGCATTTAGAACTACCTAAAGCTGTTCGACTGGTGGGTATTACTGCGGGGGCTTCCACCCCAAATAAATTAATCGAGGAGGTTCAAAATTATGTCAGAATTAACTTTTGAACAAATGTTGGAAGATTCAATTAAAACAATACATTCAGGAGAGGTAGTCGAAGGTACAGTCATCGATGTCAAGTCAGATGAGATCATCTTAAACATCGGATATAAATCAGACGGTATTCTTACCAAGAATGAGTATACCAATGATTCCAGCGTAGACCTTACAACGGTAGTAAAGCCTGGCGACACCATGGAGGTAAAAGTCTTAAAGGTAAACGACGGAGAGGGACAGGTTGTACTGACCTACAAGCGTCTTGCTGCAGACAGAGGGAACAAGAGGATCGAGGAGGCATATAATAATCAGGAAGTGCTGAAGGCAACCGTAGCCCAGGTATTGGGCGGCGGCTTAAGTGTTGTTGTGGATGAAGTCAGGATCTTCATTCCTGCGAGCCTTGTGTCCGACACCTATGAGAAAGACCTGAATAAGTACGCAGGTCAGGAAATAGAATTTGTGATCAGCGAATATAATCCTAAGAGAAGGAGATATATCGGTGACCGCCGACAGCTCGTAGCGGCCAGAAAGGCGGAAATGCAGAGGGAACTCTTTGAGCGGATACATGAAGGCGATGTTGTGGAAGGAATTGTCAAGAATGTAACTGATTTCGGAGCGTTTATCGATCTGGGAGGCGCTGACGGACTGCTTCATATCTCTGAGATGTCATGGGGCAGGGTGGAACATCCCAAGAAGGTGTTTAAGGTCGGTGACCAGTTAAAGGTTCTGATCAAGGAGATCAGCGGCAGCAAGATTGCACTTTCCCTGAAATTTGAGGATGCAAATCCCTGGAAGGATGCGGCATCCAAGTATGCGGTAGGCAATGTGGTGACAGGAAAAGTTGCAAGGATGACGGATTTCGGTGCCTTTGTGGAACTTGAGCCCGGTGTGGACGCGTTGCTGCATGTATCCCAGATCGCAAAGGAGCATGTGGAGAAGCCTTCGGATGTATTGTCTACAGGACAAGAAGTGACAGCAAAGGTTGTGGACTTTAATGAGACGGACAAGAAGATTTCCCTGAGTGTAAAGGCAATGCTTACTCCCGAACCTTCGGAGGAAGAGTCCGATGCGGATGTGGTTTCTGTGGATATTGATGCGGTAATCGCAGCACAGAGCGAGGAAGACGCAGAATAAGAATCAGGACGGTAGACTGCCATGGCATATGATTATGAATATTTTAAAAGGGAAATACTGGCGCTTACAACGATAGATTTGGACTGCTACAAAGAAAAGCAGATGAAGCGCCGTATTGATACTTTGATTACCAAGCACAAGATTGAGGGGTATGACAAGTATGTTGCACGCCTGAAAACTGACAAAGACTTGTTTGATGAGTTTGTCAGTTACATTACGATCAATGTATCCGAATTTTACCGTAATCCGGAGCAGTGGAAGCTGATAGAGTCGGATGTCTTTCCGGAATTGATCAGGAAGTTCGGCAAGAATCTCAAGATATGGAGCGCGGCATGCTCCACAGGCGACGAGCCCTATTCGCTGGTGATGGCATTGTCCAGACATGTGCCTCTGAGCAATATCAAGATATATGCCACGGATCTCGACAAGCAGATTATTGCCAAGGCTAAGGTGGGCGTATACAACGAGAAGAGTATAGCGTCAGTGCCCGAGGATTTTAAGAAAAAGTATTTTACCAAGGTGGGGCCTTCCTACAAAATCTCGGATGAGATCAAGGAACGTGTGGAGTTTCAGGAACATAATCTGTTAAAGGACGCTTATCCGAAGGATTATCACCTGATCGTCTGCAGGAATGTTCTGATTTACTTTACGGAGGAGGCAAAAGAAGAAGTATTCCGCAAGTTCAACAGGTCATTGGCTTCGGGCGGCGTGCTGTTTATCGGCAGCACGGAACAGATCGTCAATTATAAGGAAATCGGCTATGAAAGGAAGAATTCTTTCTTCTATGAGAGGCCTTAGTGTGCTCTGCCGGAACATATGAATCGATTAAAAAAGGAACCTTTTGCAGGTTCCTTTTTTGACATCAATTCCTCAATAAGAGGAAGCCATCATATTCAGGACGTGGGAGGCATAAGCGGAGAATGCCTGCCGGTTACGTTTCAGTTCCTCCGTAAGTTCAAAGAAAAGCTCGCGGCTCTTATAATCCCTCTTAAAGAAGGGCATAAACAGGAAATCCCACTGGGGCAGATAGGCAGCCGTCTTGCGGGTATAGCAGTTTGCGGCTGAAGCAGGGATGCGGTGGTTTTTATCAACAAATCTGGCAACCGATTTATGAAGCGCTACATCCTCCGTCGGCAGGTAATAGTAATCTTGGTAATTGGAGTAAAAATATTTTAACTCCTCCTCGAAAATAGGGATCTTGATACAGGCTTCAGATCCTTCACCCCGGAAAAAACATCCGCCCACGGCGGAGGAGACGGGTCTTGGCAGCCGATTTCCCAGAGCCAATGTGATCAACAGTTCCCTGCGCCGGTTCCCGTTGACATCCTTGTAGGAGTTGGCCTGCACCTTCCGCGCCTTTACCGGCTCGTTAAAGAGATCGTAATAGGTCAGCATGGGAAGCGTTTCCAGCATTCCCCTTAAGTCGTCCGCATTGTGGAGAAGCAGTGCGTTTTCGGCAAATTCACTGGGGTTCTTGACATAATCCTGATAAATACCGATCAACTCTCCGCCGGTGAACACATCCTTGCGGTCAATGCCAAGAAACTGTTCCAGCGTCTTCTGTTTGCAGTTCGGCAGTTTCAGGAAATATTTGTAAGGCACAATCCGTTTATACAGGTCGATGCCCTGAAAACCTTCAAAATTATACGGAAGGGAAAGCTGTTCGCATTTTTGTGTGATAAAGGGCAGGTCAAAATTATTGCCGTTAAAGTGAACGAGATAACGGAAAAATTTCGCAAAATCGAAAAATGATCTCAGAACGGCAGCCTCCTGCTCAAAGTTTTCCGCCAGCCACTGTATCGTGTTCCAGCTTCCGTTCTGGTAATATGCGCACCCGATCAGATACAGGTAGGAGGAGCGTGCTGCAAAACCGGTGGTCTCAATATCTAAAAAGAGGATACGCTCCAAGGGCGCCAGCTTTTCCAAGGGATAGGAAATGTTAAAATTCTCAAAAGTCTCTTTCGAAATCCTCATTACTGCCTCCATATCATTTGATTTATAGATATATCAATAATAGCACAATTTTTAATTTTGCAGTAGTATTTTTTCGGAAAAAATAGTATATTTAAACTATTAGAAATCGACAGATTAAAACAAATTTGAAATTGGAATAGAAAACGGCACTGAAGTAAGGAGAAATGTGATTATGTCGAAGTTTACGTTTGTGGGCGGGATACATCCCTATGACGGAAAGGATCTGTCCAAGGATAAACCAATCCGGAACATTCTGCCTGGGGGCGAGGTGGTGTATCCCCTGAGCCAGCATATCGGGGCACCGGCAAAGGCAATCGTGGCAAAGGGCGACAGAGTATTGGCAGGACAGAAGATAGCGGAGAGCGGCGGCTTTGTCTCCGTGCCCATCTACGCCTCTGTATCCGGCACGGTAAAGACGTTGGAGCCCAGGCGTGTGGTTACCGGTGATATGGTCATGAGCATTGTCCTTGACAATGACTGTCAATATGAGAGTGTTCCATTTGCACCCTGGATGCCAATGGAGGATATGACCCGGGAGGACATTCTCAGCTGTATCCGTGAGGCGGGTATTGTGGGGATGGGAGGCGCCGGTTTTCCCACCCATGTAAAGCTGTCTCCGAAGGAGCCCGGGAACATAGATTACGTGATCGCCAACTGTGCGGAGTGCGAGCCCTATCTGACTTCCGACTACCGGAGGATGCTGGAGGAGCCGGAGAAGCTGATCGGAGGATTGAAGATCCTGCTGAGGCTGTTTGACAACGCCCACGGTATCCTGGCGGTGGAGGACAATAAGCCTGACTGCGTTGAACTGCTGAGAAAGCACGTAAAGGATGAGCCGCGGATCAGCGTCAAGGCGCTGAAGACAAAGTACCCCCAGGGCGCGGAACGCCAGCTGATCTACGCGGCCACAGGCAGGAAGATCAATTCCACCATGCTTCCTGCGGACGCGGGGTGTGTGGTCAACAACGTGGACACGGTGGTGGCCGTATACAGGGCCGTCGTTGAGGGAAGACCCCTGATAGAGAGGATCGTCACGGTGACAGGGGATGCGGTGGCAGAGCCTCAGAATTTCCGTGTGCCCATCGGAACCAGTTACAGGGAGCTGATCGAGGCGGCGGGCGGTTTTAAGGGAAAGCCGGAGAAGGTGATCTGCGGCGGTCCCATGATGGGATTTGCCATGTTTGACCTGAATGTGCCCACCACAAAGACCTCAACGGCTCTTCTGGCGTTGACAAAGGACGATGTATCCGCCATGGAGCCGGGTCCCTGCATCAACTGCGGCAGATGCGTGGAAGTCTGTCCGGGACGGGTGATCCCCAGCAGGCTTGCGGATTACGCGGAACGCTTTGACGAGGAAGCCTTTCTGGCAGATAACGGGATGGAGTGCTGCGAGTGCGGATGCTGCAGCTTCATCTGCCCGGCGAAGCGCCCGCTGACACAGGAGATCAAGTCCATGCGCAAAATACAGCTTGCCAAGAGAAAAAAGTAGTCTGGCAGGGATGCAAAATACATAAATATAAACAGTTCCAAAGCGGAACTGGAATAGGAGAACAAAATGAGTCAACGAATGAAGGTATCTTCCAATCCGCATATCCGTTCCAAAGCGACGACCAACGGCATCATGCTGGCGGTGGTGGTTGCCCTGATGCCCGCTACGGGATTTGGAATTTACAATTTCGGCATGAGGGCGCTGGCCGTGATCCTTGTGACGGTGGCCAGCACGGTGTTGACGGAATTTCTATTTGGATTATATAAAAGGAAGACCACCGTCTCGGATCTGTCCGCCGTGGTGACGGGACTGCTGCTGGCCCTGAATCTGCCGGTGACGATTCCGCTATGGATGGCTGCGCTGGGCGGCGTGTTCGCCATACTGGTGGTGAAAATGCTGTTCGGAGGCCTGGGACAGAATTTCATGAATCCGGCGCTGGCCGCAAGGTGCTTCCTGCTGATATCCTTTCCCACGGCCATGACAGCCTTTGCCTGTGATGCCTATACCGGCGCGACGCCTCTGGCTGCGCTGAAGGCGGGAGAACAGGTAAACGTGCTGAATATGATCACGGGGCACACGGGGGGGACCATCGGCGAGACCTCCGTGATTGCGCTGGTGGCAGGGGCGTGCTTCCTGCTGGCCATGGGGGTGATCG
Organism: uncultured Lachnospiraceae bacterium; assembly: GCA_948473115.1. Taxonomy (GTDB): domain Bacteria; phylum Bacillota; class Clostridia; order Lachnospirales; family Lachnospiraceae; genus Acetatifactor. Next base: position 9,941 of record CAOKWI010000044.1, read on the forward strand.
ACCTGAGAATCCCCGGGAGCTACATAGTGACGTTTCTGTTGTTTACGGGCATTTTCGGCGGGCGCGGCTTTGACCCCGCCTATCTGTCCGCGCAGCTTGCAGGCGGCGGGCTTATGTTGGGAGCCTTTTTCATGGCAACGGATTATGTGACCCGGCCCATCACTGTCAGGGGACAGTATGTGTTCGGTATTTTCCTGGGGCTTATGACAGGGATATTCCGGATCTTCGGCCCCGGAGCCGAGGGCGTTTCCTACGCTATCATCCTGGGAAATCTGCTGGTGCCTCTGATTGAGAGAGTGACGAAACCGACTGCCTTCGGTTATGAGAGGGGAGGTAAGCGGGCATGAAAGAGAAAAGTGATGTGAGGACGATGCTGAGAGAGGCAGGCATTCTTTTCGTCATTACGCTGTTGTCCGGCCTGATCCTGGGGCTGGTATACGAGGTGACGAAAGAGCCCAGAAGGCTGCAGCAGGAGCGCGCCATCGAGGAGGCGTGCATTGCGGTATTCCCCCAGGCGAGGGAAAAGGGAGTGGAACTGACCTTTGAGACCCTTGCGGCGGAGCCCTCCGCTGCGCTCCGGGAGGAGCTGGCGCAGGACCATGTGGAGATCGGCAGGATTTACAGCGCCTCCGCTGCCTCAGGCTTTTACGGCTATGTGGTGGAGGCTGTCTCCTCCAAAGGCTACGGCGGTGACATTGTGCTCTATGTGGGGGTGGGCGCGGACGGAACCGTAAATGGCGTGTCCATCCTGGAGATCAACGAGACGGCAGGTCTTGGTATGGAAGCTCCCAATGTACTGGCGCCACAGTTTGCGGGGCGGAAGGTTGACAGCTTTGTTTACACGAAGACAGGGGCAGCGCCGGGGACGAACGAAGTGGATGCCATTTCATCGGCAACGATCACTACGGATGCAGTCACTAACGCTGTGAACGGGGGATTGAAAACAGCCCTTGAACTGTTGGGGGGAGGTGCGGTCCATGAATAAAGCAGGTGAAAGACTCTATAACGGGCTGGTGAAGGAGAATCCAACCTTTGTCCTGATGCTGGGCATGTGTCCCACGCTGGCGGTGACCACCTCGGCCATGAATGGCCTGGGGATGGGGCTGACCACCATGGTGGTACTTTCGCTGAGCAATCTGTTCATCTCCCTGCTCCGCAGGGTGATTCCTGACAGGGTGCGCATTCCGGCCTTTATCGTTGTCATAGCTTCCTTTGTCACCGTCGTGCAGTTATTGCTGGAGGCTTATCTTCCGGCCCTGAACAAGTCCCTGGGGGTCTATATCCCTCTGATCGTGGTAAACTGTATCATATTGGGGCGGGCGGAGAGCTATGCCTACTCCAATCCGCCGATCCCCTCCCTGTTCGACGGGATCGGGATGGGACTGGGCTTTTCTTTCGCGCTGACCTGTATCGGCGCGTTCCGCGAACTGCTCGGGGCGGGGAAGCTGTTTGGCGCTGCGCTCATGCCGGAGGGGTTTGAACCCATCCGTATCTTCGGGCAGGCACCCGGGGCGTTCTTCGTGCTGGCAATGCTGGTCGCCGTCCAGAACGCTGTCAGAAACAGGCGCAAAAAAGCAGGAAAGCCCTATGAAAAGATCGGTTCCGGCTGCAGCGAGGACTGTATGAACTGTTCCGACCAGGGCTGTACCAGGCGCTTCTATGACGCGGGCGCGGCGGAGAAAAAGCCTGTAAGGCAGCCAGGCAGTACAGCGCAGGGGAAAGCACCCAGGCCGGTGCAGAAGCAGGCGGAAAGCGGAATCCAGAGGAAAGCACCCAGGCCGGTGCAGAAGCAGGCGGAAAGCGGAATCCAGGGGAAAGCACCAAAGCCGGTGCAGAAGCCGGACCGCGCAGTGAATGGGAAAAAAGAGAGGCTGGCGCAGAAGCAGACAGAATTTGAATACATAGACCTGGATAAGGAGGAGAAATAAATGGATAACGTAAAAGAGCTGCTAGTGATCCTGATCGGTTCCTCCTTGGTCAGCAACGTGGTGTTGAGCCAGTTTTTGGGTCTCTGTCCTTTCCTGGGGGTATCCAGGAAGGTGAAGACCGCTGTGGGCATGGGCGGGGCGGTAATCTTCGTGATTACGTTGGCAAGCTTTGTGGCGGGAGTCATCAATCAGTTTGTCTTAATAAAATTTAAGGTGCAGTATCTGGATACCATCGTGTTTATCCTGGTGATCGCGGCATTGGTACAGTTTGTGGAAATGTTCCTGCGCAAGGTGATGCCAGCCCTCTATGAAGCGTTGGGTGTGTACCTGCCTCTGATCACCACCAACTGCGCGGTGCTTGGGGTGGCCATCAACAATGAGCAGGCGGAATACGGTATCCTGACGGGTACGGTGAACGGTTTCGCTACGGCTGTGGGATTTACGGTGGCCATAGTGATCCTGGCAGGTATCAGGGAAAAGATTGCGTATAATGATGTCCCGAAAGCCTTTCAGGGCATGCCCATCGTGCTGCTGACGGCAGGGCTGATGGCAATTGCCTTTGTGGGATTTTCCGGGCTGCTGTAACGGAATTGTAATGGATTGGAGTAGGAGGCTGGCACATGAGTTTTATGGGAATTTTGACTGCTGCTGTGGTAGTGGCAGCTGTAGGCATCTTCGTGGGTCTGTTCCTTGGAGCCGCGGGACTGAAATTTAAAGTGCAGGTGGATGAGAGGGAGGAGGCCGTATTGGCCGCCCTTCCCGGCAATAACTGCGGCGGCTGCGGCTATGCGGGCTGTTCCGGCCTGGCTGCGGCCATTGCGAAGGGAGAGGCTCCTGTGACCGGCTGTCCTGTGGGGGGAGAGCCCGTGGGAAAGCAGATTGCCGCGATCATGGGTGTGGAAGCGGCTGACACAGAGCGACAGGTGGCGTTTGTGGCGTGTCAGGGAGACTGTGAGAAAGCGGGCAGGGATTATGACTATCATGGCGCGGAGGACTGCCGTATGGCTGCCTTTGTTCCGGGAGGCGGCGCAAAGTCCTGCAACAGCGGCTGTCTGGGCTATGGCACCTGCGTGAAGGCCTGTCCCTTTGACGCCATTCATGTGGTGAACGGGGTGGCTGTGGTGGACAGGGAAGCCTGCAAGGCCTGCGGAAAGTGCGTTGCGGCCTGTCCCAAACATCTGATCTCCCTGGTGCCGTATAAGGCCAAGCTTGCCGTGGCGTGCAGTTCCAGGGACAAGGGACCGGTCACCATGAAGGCCTGCACGACGGGCTGTATCGGCTGCGGGATCTGTGTGAAGAATTGTCCCAGCCAGGCGGTGACAGTGACGGACCTTCACGCTGTCATAGACCAGGAGAAATGTACTGGCTGCGGCACCTGTATGGAGAAATGCCCCAAGAAGGCGATCATTCGTTTTTAAGGACACTGAGATGCAGAGACGGAACGGGAATGGAAATAGGAGAACGTAAATGAGATTACCTGACGATTATGACGACCGGTCAGGACTGACGCCCACGGTAGTGTCGGCCATTGTGGCTGTGACATTGTTTGTGGCGGTGATCCTGGTGGTGGTCCTGATGATGAATAATGACCATAAGGGAAACGGAAACCATAATACGGCCCAGAGCACCCAGGAGACGCCCCGGCCTACTTCCCCTGTGATTGTATATCCTGACACGGAGGAGATTCTTTCCGGCAGTAAGCTGACGCCGGACGATCTGGATTTTTGGGATATGTATCCTCCCTCGGAGTCGCCGTCCCCCACCCCGGAGCCGGAGACGTCGCCCGAGCCGGTGGAGACTGATCCTTCGACGGACGGAAAGCACACCCTGATCAAGTACGCGGACGGCAAGGAAGAATGGGTGCTGATCAGTCCCTATCTGCCTAAGCATGAGTATGATTTCACCAAGCTGGTCTGCCAGTCTGATCTGATGAAATACTTTGAGGACGGCAAGCAGACGTCCTATGTGGGGGTGGACGTTTCGAAGTTCCAGGACTATATTGATTTTGTCAAGGTGAAAAAGGCGGGGATCGATTTTGTCATGATACGCGTAGGGGCCAGGGGATACGGGACAGGCCAGCTGATCGTGGATGAGTATTTCAGCGATAATATCAAACGTGCCACGGACGCGGGACTTGACGTAGGGGTGTACTTCTATTCCCAGGCAGTCACGGAGGATGAGGCGAGGGAGGAAGCCAACCTGGTGATCGAGAACCTGGGCGAGTACCAGATCAGTTATCCCGTAGCCTTCGACATGGAACTGATTGAAAATGACACGGCGCGGACGGACAACCTTTCCAGGGCGGAGAGAACCGCCATCACAAAGGCTTTCCTGGACACCATTGCGGCGTCCGGGCGTAAGACCATCATTTATGGCAACAAGCAGTGGCTGATCAAGGAAATCGATATGTCCAAGCTGACGGCCTATGACGTCTGGCTGGCGCAGGAGGCGGATATTCCGGATTATCCGTATAAGTTTACCATGTGGCAGTACAGCAAGTCCGGCAGCATAGACGGGATCGCCGGATATGTGGATCTGAATATCAGCTTTATTGATTACTCGGAGAAGTAGGCGGGCGGTAGTTCACTATTCTGGGTGAGACGGCTGTCCTTGTATAGATATCGGCATATTTGCTGGGGGACAGCCCTTCGATATAATTCGGGGTGTAATTTCTGGTGACACCGTTCCTTTTCAGAATATCAATTGCCTTGTTGTAGGCAATCGCCGCTTCCCACTCGGATGTATAGCGGCCAACAATATAATTTCCCCTGATATGGATGCGGACAGTATAGAGATACTGTCCGTTTTTCTGACGGTCGCGGCTGACGCCCCGGTAAATGTTCAGGATCTCCAGATTTTCACGTCGGAAGTCGGTAGGGTCATTGTTGATGAAACGGAAATCCCTGCCTTCCCTCGCGTAGGGCTTGATGCCGTAACGCGACAGGATGCTGACCTGGATCCCGTAGTCGGCGACAAAGTAATGCCTGCCCCTGCACATGATCTTGTGGGAGGAATAATAGAACAGGTCATCCAGATCGAATTTCAGCATATGGGAAGGCGACAGATAGTAATAAAATAATTTCTGTCCCATATAGATGGGATTGCCGAAGTAGATGTCATTGTCCCGGAAATTGATGAGGGAGACCCATTTCCCGAAGGGCAGCGGGGATTCTTCCGTATAGCTGTCCAACGTTGTCCGGGGGGTGTTCAGCAGGCGCAGTCCCTCCAGATATGCGCCGTGAGCCGTTTCCGGATCTTCGAAGCTGCCGAGGCTGATGTGTTTGCGCCTGTAGGTCAGGGAGGAACGGAAATAGACCCGGCCGTCTTTTCGGACAGCGGGAAACACGCCCTCATAATGCTTTTTTTCAGGGGAGTCGGGATGCGTCATGTTCGTTCCTTTCGTCTTTTTCCCAGTATAACATTTTCCGCGGTAACTGTATATAAGCTGTATATTAAGAAATTATGACTAAAGTGTTACATATTTTTTAATCTTTTCTCATATATTGGATATATCGGACAGGCACGGTCTTGTCCGTCAGGCTTTGAGAAAGGATTGAGTGATATGTATAAAAAGGCAGTTGGTCTATTGATACTTTGCAATATGATATTTCTGGCGGGTTTCGCATGTGTATGCGGTTTGGGTCGGACGAAGCTGATGACCCGGCCGACGGCTCAGATACCGATTACGCTGCAGGAGATGGAGGCGAAGGCACAGGCCTGCGGGGAAGGCAGAGAGGAGAGCAGGGCTTTGGGGATCGCTGACCGCGCCGTGTCCGGACAGCGGGTGGTTGATTTCCAGGTACTGGAACAGGAGGCGGTTAATGTCCTGGATGCCTCCGAGTTGGACGTCCTGCGGCGGATCGTGGAATCGGAGGCCGGAAGCGAGGATGAGGACGGCAGGCTGCTTGTGGCAAACGTAGTGCTGAACAGGGTGAATGATGACAAATTCCCCTCCACCGTGACGGAGGTGGTGTTTCAGCAGGAGAACGGGGTGGCCCAGTTCTCTCCCGTAGCCAGCGGAAGGATCTATCGGGTGGAGGTCAGTGAGGAAACCTGTGAAGCGGTGGACCGGGCGCTGAGCGGGGAGGATATCTCCCAGGGAGCCTTGTATTTTGCCTCCAGAAAGCATGCGGACAGCACAAAGATGAGGTGGTTTGACGATAACCTGGAGTTCCTGTTTGAACATGGAGGGCATGAATTTTTTAAATAGCCTGCCTTGCGCGGGGGGATATTTAATGGTATACTCATACATGCAAAAAAAGTACAGGGCGGTAAAACGCCTCGGAATGGAGAATGGAGAAAAGTATGGAAGTATTATACAAAAGTACAAGGAGCAGCGGAAGCCTGGTGAAAGCTTCCCAGGCGATCCTTAAGGGTCTGTCGGAGGACGGCGGGCTGTTTGTGCCGGATCATATTCCTGAGCTGGACAAGAGCTTAAAGGAGTTTGCAGGCATGACTTACCAGGAGGCTGCCTACGAGGTGATGAAGCTTTACCTCACGGACTTTACGGAGCAGGAGTTGAGGGACTGTATTGAAAAGGCTTACGATGCCAAGTTTGACACGGAGGCGATCGCCCCTCTGGCGGAAGCGGAGGGTGCATATTATCTGGAACTGTTCCACGGCGCCACCATAGCCTTCAAGGATATGGCTCTGTCCATCCTGCCCCATTTGATGATCACTTCCGCCCGCAAAAATCAGGTTGAAAATGAAATCGTGATCCTGACGGCAACCTCCGGCGATACCGGAAAGGCTGCGCTGGCAGGCTTTGCCAATGTGGAGGGAACCCGCATTATCGTGTTTTATCCGAAGGATGGCGTAAGCCCCATCCAGGAGAAACAGATGGTGACCCAGCAGGGGGAAAACACGTTGGTGGTGGGCATCCACGGAAACTTTGACGATGCCCAGACCGGTGTGAAGAAGCTTTTCTCTGATCAGGAACTGGCAGAGGAGATGGATCGGAAGGGATTCCAGTTTTCATCCGCCAACTCCATCAACATCGGTCGTCTGGTTCCCCAGATCTGTTATTATGTATATGCATACGCTACACTCTTAAAGGAAGGGAAGATTGCGGAGGGCGAGACCATCAATGTGGTGGTTCCCACGGGTAATTTCGGAAATATCCTTGCGGCATTTTACGCAAAGAATATGGGACTTCCCATTGGGAAGCTGATCTGTGCCTCCAATGAGAACAGGGTGCTGTATGATTTCTTCCGGACTGGCGTCTATGACAGGAACCGGCAGTTTGTGCTGACCAGTTCCCCCTCCATGGATATTCTGATCTCCAGCAATCTGGAGCGTCTGATTTACCGTATCGCGGGGGAGGATGCAGATAGGAACAGGGAACTGATGGCGGCGCTGGCCGGGGCGGGAACATATGAGATCACCCCTGACATGAAAGCGGCTCTGGCTGACTTCTACGGCAGCTTTGCGGACGAGAAAGAGACTGCGGAAGAAATCGGCAGGCTTTACAGGGACTGCGGCTATGTCATTGACACCCATACTGCCGTGGCTTCCGCCGTATACCGGAAGTATGTGCAGGATACAGGGGACAGGACGAAGACCGTGATCGCGTCTACCGCCAGTCCGTTTAAGTTTACCAGGAGCGTGATGAACGCCATTGATTCGAAATATGACGCCATGAGTGATTTTGAACTGGTTGATGAACTTTCCAGGCTTGCCAATGTGGATGTCCCCCGGGCCATCGAGGAGATCCGCACTGCCCCCGTGGTACATGAGAAACAGTGTGATGTGGATCAGATGAAAGAGACCGTGAGGGAATTTTTGGGATTGTAAGGAAACAGGTTCCGGGCAGGTAATCGTCCATGGAGCAGGTGAAGCCCTGGGACGGAAGAAAACCTTGGAACGGGAGAAATTCTGAAACAGAAGAAACCCTGGAACAGAAGAAACCATGAGAACGGGGGAGAACATGAAAACGGAAGAAATATTGGGAAAAGTGGATCATACACAGCTAAAGGCTTATGCCACATGGGGAGACATTCAGAAATTGTGTGAGGAAGCGATCCGGTACCATACCGCCAGTGTATGCGTCCCGCCCGCCTATGTCAGGGCGATCAGGGATACATACGGGGAGCAGCTTACGATCTGTACCGTGGTGGGCTTCCCGCTGGGCTACAGCGTGACGGAGGCGAAGGCTGCGGAGGTGGAGTGCGCGCTGCGGGACGGCTGCGACGAGATCGATATGGTGGTCAATATCAGTGACATAAAGAACGGATATTGGGAAAAGGTGGAGGAGGAGATCCGAACCCTGAAAAAAGTCTGTGGGGAACATATCCTGAAGGTCATTATCGAGACCTGCTATCTCACGGAGGAGGAGAAGATTGCCATGTGCGGGATCGTTACCCGGGTGGGAGCGGATTATATCAAGACATCCACCGGGTTCGGCACGGGCGGCGCCACAGGGGAGGACGTGGAGTTATTCCAAAGGCATATCGGATCCGGTGTGAAAATCAAGGCGGCGGGAGGCATTTCCACCCTGGCAGATCTGGAAATGTTTGTCAGTTTGGGCTGTGACCGCATCGGAACCTCCCGGGCGGTGGGACTGCTCCAGGGGAAAGAGACGGAAGGCTATTAGGAGATACAGTATGCGAGCCGGAACACGAAAGGGGTGTAAGAATGGAAAATGAAGTGATTCGAAATCGTCTGAAGGCGTTGAGAAAGGTTATGAAGGAGAGCGGAATAGACTATTACATGATGCCTACCGCGGACTTTCATAATTCCGAATATGTGAATGATTACTTTAAGGTGAGGGAGTATTTCTGCAATTTTTCCGGTTCCAACGGAACGCTGCTGGTATGGCAGGAGGGAGCGGGGCTTTGGACGGACGGCAGATATTTTATCCAGGCGGAGCGCGAACTGGAGGGAACCGGCGTGGAACTGTTCCGGATGCTGGACGAGGGCGTGCCCGCGATAGAGGATTTCCTGGCGCAGAATATGAAACAGGGACAGACCCTCGGCTTTGACGGCAGGGTGATATCCTGCAGGGAGGGGAAGAAGCTGGAGGAGAAGCTGGCAGGCAGGGAAATCCGCTTTGCTTTTGAAGAGGATCTTGCGGAGCAGATATGGCGGGACAGACCCTCATTTCCCCACGGAAAGGTTACCGTGCTGTCTGAGGAACTGGCGGGCAGGAGCACGGAGGATAAGCAGAGGGATGTGATGGACAAGGTTGCACAGGAGGGGGCTGACAGCGTTCTGCTGACAAAGCTGGACGACCTGATGTGGCTCTTCAACATTAGGGGCTGTGATGTGGAATGTAATCCCGTGGCCATGTCCTACGGTTATCTGACGAAAGAGGAGGCGGTCCTCTTTATCCAGAAGAGTGTGGTGGACGATGCCGCAGAAAAATATTTTGCGGAAAAGAAGATCACAGTGAAAGACTACGGGGAAGTGGTGGATTACCTGAAAGCACTTCCACAGGGTGGAAAGGTGCTTGTGGATGACCGTAACTGTAGCTACACCTTTTATAAGACACTGGCGGAAAAGCAGACTCTTGTGGAGAAGAAAAGCCCTACGGAACTGTTAAAGGCAGTCAAAAATCCTGTGGAGCTTGCCAACATGGAAAAGATTTACCTCAAGGACAGTGTGGCACTGACAAAGTATATCTACTGGCTGAAGACCAACATCGGCCGACAGGAGATCACGGAGATCACAGCGGCGGATTATCTGGAGAAGCTGCGGAGGGAGATCCCGGAGTTTATAGACCTGTCCTTTCCCTCCATTTCGGCTTACGGCGCCAATGCGGCCATGATGCATTATGCGCCCACTCCCGACAACCATGCCGTGCTAAAGCCGGAAGGGCTTTACCTGATCGATTCCGGCGGGCAGTACCTGGGAGGCACCACGGATGTGACCAGGACGGTTGCCCTCGGTCCCGTCTCGGATGAGATCAAAAGACATTATACCATGGTGGCGGCGGGAATGCTGCAGCTGGCCAATGCCCACTGGCTCCACGGCTGTACCGGAAGGAACCTGGATATCCTTGCCCGCCAGCCCGTCTGGGACATGGACATTGACTATAAGTGCGGAACGGGTCACGGCGTGGGATATATCCTGAATGTCCATGAAGGTCCCCAGAACATACGCTGGAGATTCACGGAGGGTATGACGGAGGCGGTCATTGAGGCCGGCATGGATGTCTCCAACGAGCCCGGAGTCTATATCGAGGGAAGCCATGGTATCCGAATAGAAAATATCCTGGTGGCGGAAAACGATGTGAAGAATGAGTACGGACAGTTCATGCATTTCAAGACCCTGACCTGGGTTCCCATTGACATGGATGCCATAGATCTGGTTTATATGAGCGAGAGACAGAGGAATATGCTGAAAGAATATCAGCAGAAGGTATATGAGAAGGTTTCACCATATCTGACAGAGGAAGAGGCAGGGTGGCTGAAGCGGGAGACAAAAGTGGAAGGGAGGTGCTGAAAATGGCAGACGTCGTGGAAATCGTCGTAAAAGCTGCGTTTTGGATTGTGGCAGGGATTACTATTGTTTCAGGAATTATCAAACTGAAAAACAAAAAAAAGTAATGAGGGCTGAACTGTTACGGTAACTTTTTAAAAATCTTTTCCATTTATTGACTTTTGTCAGCTGTCATGTTAAAGTTATAACGATTAGATTTTTATGGTCTATCTTCAAAAAACAAGAAAGAAAAGAGGTAAATCACGAGATGGCAGAGATTAATTTAAGCAAGTATGGCATCACCGGAACTACGGAAGTAGTACACAACCCTTCCTATGAAGTACTGTTCGAGGAAGAGACCAAGGCAGGTCTGGAGGGTTTTGAAAAGGGTCAGGTAACTGAACTTGGCGCAGTGAATGTAATGACTGGAATCTATACAGGCCGTTCTCCCAAAGACAAGTATATTGTCATGGACGAGAATTCCAAGAATACCGTATGGTGGACCTCCGATGAGTATAAGAACGACAACCATCCCATGTCAGAGGACGTGTGGGCAACCGTAAAGGATATCGCCCAGAAGGAGCTTTGCAATAAGAGACTGTTCGTTGTGGATGCATTCTGCGGCGCTAACAAGGATACCCGCATGGCAGTGCGCTTTATCATGGAGGTTGCATGGCAGGCACACTTCATCAAGAATATGTTCATCCAGCCCAGCGCGGAGGAACTGGAGAATTTTGAGCCTGATTTCGTTGTTTATAATGCTTCCAAGGCAAAGGTTGAGAATTACAAGGAACTGAATCTGAATTCCGAGACCTGCGTGGCTTTCAATATCTCCAGCCGTGAGCAGGTGATCATCAATACATGGTACGGCGGCGAGATGAAGAAGGGTATGTTCTCCATGATGAACTACTATCTGCCTCTGAAGGGCATTGCTTCCATGCACTGCTCCGCTAATACCGATATGAATGGTGAGAACACCGCTATCTTCTTCGGACTTTCCGGAACAGGTAAGACAACCCTGTCCACCGATCCCAAGCGTCTGCTGATCGGCGATGACGAGCACGGCTGGGACGACAACGGCGTGTTCAACTTCGAGGGCGGCTGCTATGCGAAGGTTATCAACCTGGATAAGGATTCCGAGCCCGATATCTACAACGCGATCAAGCGTGATGCACTGCTTGAGAACGTTACCGTGGATGAGGCAGGCAAGATTGATTTCAATGATAAGAGTGTGACCGAGAATACCCGTGTTTCTTATCCGATCAACCATATTGAGAATATTGTGCGCCCTGTATCTTCCGCACCGGCAGCAAAGAACGTGATCTTCCTGTCCGCAGATGCATTTGGCGTACTTCCTCCCGTATCCATCCTGACACCTGAGCAGACACAGTACTACTTCCTTTCCGGATTTACGGCTAAGCTGGCGGGTACGGAGCGCGGCATCACAGAGCCTACCCCTACCTTCTCGGCATGCTTTGGTCAGGCATTCCTGGAGCTGCATCCCACAAAGTATGCGGAGGAGCTGGTTAAGAGAATGGAGAAGAGCGGCGCGAAGGCTTATCTGGTAAATACCGGATGGAACGGCACCGGCAAGAGAATCTCCATCAAGGATACCAGAGGTATCATTGATGCGATCCTGAGCGGTGATATCAACAAGGCTCCCACCAAGAAGCTTCCGATCTTCAACTTTGATATTCCTACGGAGCTGCCCGGTGTGGACACAGGTATCCTTGACCCCCGTGACACTTATGCGAATGTTGCTGACTGGGAGGCAAAGGCAGACGATCTGTCCTCCAGGTTTGTCAAGAACTTTGCGAAGTATGAAGGCAATGACGCCGGCAAGGCACTGGTAGCGGCAGGCCCTCAGAAGTAAGAAGGAACAGGAATCGGAATCAACAGATTCACCGGATAAGAGGAAAGGCCATCGGTTTCATAGCCGGTGGCCTTTTTGATATCCAAAGAACTCCTTGAGTATCCTCGTGGCATTCGTCCAATAGTCATGTAAACATGGCTATTTTGACCTTATAGGAAACTGCGCCGTTAGGCGCATGCATTCACAAGTTCGCCGGGCGAACTTGCAAGCGTCACGCAGGGACGCTTTTTTATCAGTGTATGTGGAAATAAAAACCGGCCTCCGTATTGCGGAGACCGGTTCATTTTCCTAATGTTCCTAAAGTTTTTGATTACTCGTTTGCAACATCACCAGAGTAGAGCTCAGTGCCATCAGCGGTAAGGAATGTAAAACGAGCGCCGCCCAGCTTGATGCCATAGGAATCCTCAAAGGACTTGAACAGGTCTGCAAGCCCTGCCTTGTTTGCTTCGATAACGGGATCAAAAGCAGCAGCCAGATCGTCACCGGTCAAGGAACTATATGTGTCGTCAGCAGGCAGTGTGTACTCATACACAAAGATATCTCCGTCTGCAGCAAGCTTAACAGACATTCCGGTGGATGCCAGTGCGGAGTTTGTCTGGCTCTCAGCCGTCTTTGCATCATCAGTCTTCAGCCAATCCTCCAGGGTCATGGCATCATTCTCTGCCTGTGAACTGGACTCGGCAGATGCGGAAGACTGTGTGGTAGCAGCGGAAGACTGCGTGGTAGCAGAACTTCCTGTACTTGCGGAATTATTACCGTCGGAACCACATGCCGCGAATGACAGAGCCATGGTGGCAGCAACTACAAGTGTCAATAATTTTTTCTTCATAATTATAATCCTCTCTTTAAAAAAATATTACAATAACGGAATTAATGTTACCACCCTGAATTTAAAAATTCAATGTGAAAAATCACTAAAGAAAGATGCAAAATCCAAAAATTGCTGTTGTATTTTGCCATGTGTTTCGTTATAATAATAGTAACCTGAAATGTGCGATAACTCCTGTTTATTTTTGAACCTACATTTACTTTAAACGGGATTCCTATATCGCCGGCTGGCTGTCAAGCCCTCACTTGTTACAAGGATTGGAAGGGAAGGCAAAAGGTCGGTTGCGGTCACCCACCTAGCATTGCTAGGAGTCAAAAAACAGGAGGCGGCATTTTGGGGATATCAACAGAAGAAAAGAGCAGTCCATGAGGGCTGCTCTTTTGAGGTAGAATAAGTCTGGAATCATGGTGATCATGGCATAATGACCTTATTCAGGGCAATCAGCGGCCGAATGGCCATCCATACCGTGATTGCGAAGAAATCATGGTATAAGATGCAGACAAGGATAATATGTTTGAAAGAAGGGCATTTTCAAAAGGGGACTTTGATTCATGCAGTAGCGCAAGCAGGGCTTGTGATATGCTCTTTTAAACTTTCCGCCATGCCGTCTCCGGCGGCACAAACATTCCATGGGAAGAATGCCCGCTCTTGGCATTCCTTACACACTTGTCGGGTGATACAGATTTGATTTATAAGGAGAAGATGGTTGAACAGAGATAGAGACAGAAAGGGTTTTAATAAGTCCCAGAGAATGCAGCTGAAAGCGTTCATATGCCTGCTGGGCGTACTGCTGCTCATGATCCTGCTGCTGGCGAAGTTCGTGTCGCTGCTGTTACATAGAACGGGGGAAGGGCCGGGGGAGAATGAGCCCTCCCTCCCGGTTCCCCACATTCCGGTGGTGAATGTGCTGACCAATGTATGGATTCTGGATGTGGGAAGGGAGGAGCTGGTGATTTTCCGGGATGGCCAGCGGGAAAGTTATCCCTATGGCATTCTGACCGAGGGAGCCCAGGAGGATCTGGGCGCCGTGATGTACGGTCCCGACCCTGCGGTCAGGGAGCAGGTCGCGGATGTGGTTCTGACGGACGGAGCAGTCACAGGCGTCTTTGCGAAAACAGAGAAGATCAACGGTAGGATTCTCCGTGCGGACGAGAATGGGATTGAGGTGGAAGGATATGGCGTGTATCCCCTGGATGAGGATTATAAGGGATACCGGCTGTATGATGCGATGGCCATGTGTACTGTGCGGGATATCTGCTTTGGGTATGATTTTACTGACCTTGTGCTGGATGGAGGAAGCGTCTGCGGCATCCTGCAGGCCAAGGAAGGAGCCATGGAGTACATCCGTGTGCTGCTGAAAAGCGGGAATTACGACGGGATCTATCACGAGCAGCTGGTTCTGTCAGGAAATACGGATTTTACAGTCACATACGGGCCGTACGGGAACAGGACGCAGGAGACTTATCATGCGGGGGAAGAGGTCACCATTGGGCGGGACAGCGGCTATTTTGACGGTGACAGGGTCTGGATACAGCCGGAGGCATTAACGGGAAAGCTGACGCTGAAAAATGTGGGGAGAAGCCAGGGAGTTCCCTCCTATCGCGGTGCGCTGGAACTGCTGGACACGGAGGAGGGGATTATTGTCATCAATGAAGTCCTTCTGGAAGAATATCTCTACAGTGTGGTTCCCAGTGAGATGCCCTCCAAATATCCCGGGGAGGCGCTGAAGGCGCAGGCGGTCTGTGCCAGGACCTATGCCTATGGGCATATGGAACATGCCGGATACCCCCAGTACGGGGCACATGTGGATGACAGCACCTCCTATCAGGTCTACAACAATATATTGGAGCAGGAGAGCACCAGCGCCGCGGTGAAGGAAACCTATGGACAGCTGCTGCTGACCGGCCAGGGAGCCACGGCAGGCACTTATTACTATTCCACCTCCTGCGGCGTGGGCACGGAGGCCACGATCTGGAAGACGGAGGCGGCTGCGCTGATTGATTACCTCCCTGCAATGGCGCTGAATCCGGCGGGCAGCCTGGAAGATATTCCGGAAGGCAGCACAACGGGCAGTTACCTGCAGGAGGAGGATCACTTTGACGCCTTTATCCGTCAGGGAAATGCGGCGGATTTTGAGTCCGGCGAAAGCTGGTACCGCTGGACCTATGAAGTGAAAAAGCTGGATACGGAGCATATGCTGGAGGCGCTGCAGAAACGGTATGATGCCAATCAAAAGCTGGTTCTGACACTGATGGACGGGGAATATGTCAGTCAGGAGATCGGGGAACTGGATGTGATCAGGGACATTTACATTGAAAAGCGGGGCAGCGGCGGTGTGGCGGATGAACTGATCATAGAGACAAAGGAGCATACCTACAAGGTTATTTCCGAGCATAATATCCGCTATGTGCTGAATGACGGGCAGAGTAAGGTGCGACGGCAGGACGGAAGCCTGGTGGCAAGTCCCAGCTTGCTGCCAAGCGGTTTTTTTGTCATTACAACTGGAAAAGAGAAAGGAAATGTGGTAGGATATAGCCTGACCGGAGGGGGATTCGGTCATGGAGTCGGCATGAGCCAGAACGGCGCAAAGGAGATGGCGAAAGCCGGCTATGACGCGCAGGATATCCTGCTGTTCTTCTATGACGGATGCCATCTGGAAAATATTTATGACGCGGAGGGTGCAAGTGATTCGTAAACTATATCTGATCGGAATGGACTTTTCCGAGCATATGAAAAAACAGAATATCAGCGCATATGCGGCCAGTATCGCTTTTTTCTTTTTTTTGTCGCTGGTGCCCATGCTGATCATGATCTGCACCATCATTCCATATACGCCGCTGACGGAGGAGAATCTGGTGACGGCGGTGACGGATCTTACTCCCGACCGGATCGATCCGCTGGCGGAAAGCCTGATTGCGGATGTATACGACAAGTCGGCGGGCATTTTGTCCATTGCCCTTTTGGCGACCATCTGGTCTGCCGCCAAAGGTGTTATGGCGTTGATGACAGGCCTGAATGCGGTAAATGGAGTGGAGGAAAAGCGAAATTACTTTCTGGTCAGGGCAGTGGCATCCGTGTATACGGTGGTGATGCTGCTGGTGGTGATACTGTCCCTGTTCCTCATGGTATTTGGTGACCAGCTGGTGACGCTGGCACTTCACCGGATTCCCCAGCTGGAGACTGTGGTTTCCTTTGCCATGAATTTTCGATTTATCCTGGTGTGGGCGGTGCTGACGCTATTGTTTGCGGCCATTTATACCTATGTGCCTGACGTGAAGCTGAAATTCAAGGAGCAGATCCCGGGGGCGATATTCGCGGCTGTGGTGTGGAGTGTTTTTTCCTGGGGATTTTCCATCTATGTGACCTATGGCAACTCCTACGGCATTTACGGCAGTCTGTCCATCATCATTATTGTGCTGCTGTGGATGTATTTCTGTATGTACATCATAATGATCGGGGCATACATGAACCGCTATTTTAGCCCGGTGAACAAGGTGCTGGTGAAGCATTTCTGAGAGATAGGATGATAAACGATTTTTTGAACGATAAGATGGTGAATAATTTTTAAATTATAGTAGATTTTTTGCTTCCATTATGATATGATAAATGCAGGCAGCCCTGAAAAAGGAGGAAATGTATGACAGATAATGAATTGTTGCTTGCAATGTCGGATTTAATGGATGCAAAATTAAAGTCTGCATTAGAGTCCGGACTGCAGCCCATAAAAGATGATATCAGAGATTTGAAAATTGATGTCGGGAACATGGACACCCGTCTCGGAGAAGTGGAAGTCCGTCTCGGGAACATGGACACCCGTCTCGGAGAAGTGGAAGTTCGTCTCGGAGAAGTGGAAGTCCGTCTTGGGGACATGGACACCCGTCTAGGAGAAGTGGAAGTCCGTCTCGGGGACATGGACACCCGTCTAGGAGAAGTGGAAGTCCGTCTCGGGGAAGTGGACACCCGTCTAGGAGAAGTGGAAGTTCGTCTCGGGAACATGGACACCCGTCTAGGAGAAGTGGAAGTCCGTCTAGGAGAAGTGGAAGCTCATGTCGGGGACATGGACATCCGTCTTGGAGAAGTGGAAGCCCATCTCGGGGAGTTGGACACCCAGGTCAGGTATATGGCGCTTCATATCGAGAATGTCACGGATAAAAACATTCAACTATTGGCTGAAAATTACGTTCCAGCTGCGAAACAGTATGAGAAGGCATCAGCTCAGATTGATGCCATGGAGGCGGATATAGATCTGCTGAAGAAGGTCGTCACAAGTCACAGCGAAAAGTTACAGAAATTGGCCTGAATGGATGCTGCTGTTTTTCCCGTGAGCAGCGACTGATTTTCAGGTAAGGTCTTGACTTTTTCAACTCCAACCGTTAAAATAGGGGGCAGTTGGAAAAAGGCATTGATGGTGCACAGTAGGGTTTTATCTACCTGTAGAGAGAGGAAGTCATCGGCTGGAAGCTTCCTTATGTTCAGATGAGATCTCGAATTTCCCACCGGAGCTGCCGGAGTGAAGGCTTTTCCTGTGCCATGGAAAGGGATCGGCTGGTAGCTGCGGACGTGGACGCTCGTTACGCGTGAATGAGAGCCGTACATTCGTAGGAACGGATGGCGGAAGCAGGGTGGTACCGCGGAAATATTTCGCCCCATGCACAGGAATTGTGCATGGGGTTTTGCTATGTTTCCGGGCACGTGAACCGTCTCCGGCGGAAGGGATCCAAATCCCGGCACAAGGAATGAGTGGAATTAACAATGTCTCTAAAAAGAAAGTGCAGAGAATGGACACTGAAGGGAAGAGACCGGAACAAAGTCAAACTGTGCGGCTGCAACAAATTGCTGCGGATAGCACAAATTGCTGTAGACAGCAATTGGAATGGAGGAAATCTGAAATGAATGACAGACTAGCGGGCATCAGACAGGAGATCCTGAACGGGATCGAACAGCATGCCGGTTCAAGGGCGGCGGCTTTTGAACTGAGGAAACAGTTTCTGGATTCCAAGACCGGTAAGATCGGCCAGATGATGAAGGAAATGAAAAACATTGCTCCGGAGGAGCGCGCCGGCTTTGGCAAAAATATCAATGAACTGAAGGAATGGGCACAACAGAAATTTTCCGAACTGGATGAAAAACTGAAAGCGAAAGAACTGGAGCGCAGATATGAGTCCGAGAAGATTGATGTGACAATGCCCGCGCAGAAGGTGGAAACGGGCAATCTTCATCCTGTTACCCAGATCCGTAACCAGCTTATGGACATCTTCGCGGGCATGGGCTTTGAGGTAGCGCAGACGCGGGAGATCGAGAAGGACTATTACAATTTTGAAGCGCTGAATATTCCCAAGGATCATCCGGCCAGGGACATGCAGGATACTTTTTACCTTTCGCCGGAATTTCTTCTGGCTACCCAGACCAGCGCGGCGCAGATCCATACCATGGAGAAGAAAAAGCCGCCCATCAAGATTGTCGCTGCACCGGGTAAGGTGTTCCGCTCGGACGATGATGCAACCCATTCTCCCATGTTCCATCAGATGGAGGGGCTGGTGGTGGATGAGAAAATCACGCTGTGCGACCTGAAGGGAATGCTGGAACTTTTCGCGAAGAAGATTTTCGGGGAGGAAACAACCACAAGGCTGCGTCCCTCCTATTTCCCCTTCACGGAACCTTCCGTTGAGGTGGATGTGAGCTGCTTTTCCTGCGGAGGCAGGGGCTGCAGGCTGTGCAAGGGCACAGGCTGGATCGAACTGCTGGGTGCAGGCATTGTGAATAAAAAGGTTCTGGAAAACTGCGGTATTGATTCGGAGAAGTACAGTGGACTGGCTTTCGGTATCGGACTGGACCGCGCTGCCATGCTGAAATACGGCATCAATAATGTGAAGCTGCTGTTCGAATCAGATCTGCGCGTACTGCGTCAGATCGACGACAACTAAAACAGGGTGAGCAGAGTGCGGAAGTGGAGAGACGGAACAAATTGCCACTGGGCAATTGAACAAGAAAGCAGTCACGGAACAGATGCGCCCGAAAGAAATTGACAGCTGCGTCCTTTACAGATGAAATTTCTTTCAGTGAAGGGGCGCGGAAGTGGAGAGATGGAACAAATTGCCGTATACGGCAATTGAATGGAGGAGAAAAATGTTAGTACCATTAAGCTGGTTGAAGGAATATGTAGATATTGACATTACGCCACAGGAACTGGAAAAGAAGCTGTTCTCCTGCGGCTTTGAAGTGGAAGAACTGACAGAGGTGGGAAAGGAGATCAGCGGGGTCGTAGTGGGTCTGGTGGAGGAGTGCGAGCCCATCCCCGATACCCATCTGCATGTATGCAAAGTCAATGCGGGACCACACGGAACCTTTCAGATCTGCTGTGGGGCGGATAATGTGAAAGCAGGCGGGAAATTCCCCCTGGCGCTGGTGGGAGCAACTGTCTATATGACTGCAAAGGATCATAAGACCGTGGAGGGCACCATGACCATCAAAAAGGGGAAGCTGCGGGGGTATGAGTCCGAGGGAATGCTCTGTTCCGGCGTGGAACTGGGGGTCAGCGAAAATATGTTCCCCGGTGCAGGCTACAACGGACTGCTGGCGCTGCCGGAGGAGGCGGAGACCGGAGCGGACGTAAAGCCCATGCTGGGGCTGGATGACTGGATCTTTGACATTTCCATCACGGCCAACAGGCCGGACTGCCAGAGTATCCTTGGCATTGCCAGGGAAGTGGCGGCGGCGCTGGACAAGGAACTGAAAGAGCC
Organism: uncultured Lachnospiraceae bacterium; assembly: GCA_948473115.1. Classification (GTDB taxonomy): domain Bacteria; phylum Bacillota; class Clostridia; order Lachnospirales; family Lachnospiraceae; genus Acetatifactor. The sequence goes on from CAOKWI010000044.1 coordinate 29,729, forward strand.
CTCTCTGGAATACACGGAAACGGAAGAGAAGAAGGAGGGATTCACCGTCACAGTGGACGCGCCGGAGCTCTGCCCCAGATACATCGGGCATTATGTATCTGATGTGAAGATCGGGGAGTCCCCCCTGTGGATGAAGCGCAGGCTGGCGCTGGTGGGGCAGGACGCTATCTCCAATATTGTGGATATCACCAATTATGTCCTGCTGGAAATGGGACAGCCCATGCATGCCTTTGACTGTGACTATCTGGAGGGCAATGCCATTCGGGTAAGACGGGCAGGCGAGGAAGAGAGGCTTGTAACACTGGATGCACAGGAGTATACTTTAAATAGCAGCAACCTGGTTATCTGCGACGGTGTGAAGCCTGTGGCGCTGGCCGGCGTCATGGGGGGACTGAATTCCGAGATCAGGGATACCACCACGGAGGTCCTGTTTGAGTCTGCTAAATTCATGCGCGACAATATCCGCAAGACTTCCCGCGCCCTGGGCAAGCGTACCGATGCCAGCGCGAGGTATGAGAAGGGTGTGGACGAGTATACTGTGGTGCGCGCCATGAAACGCGCCCTGCATCTGGTGGAGGAGCTGGGCTGTGGCAGGATTTCCTGTACCCATGTGGATGTAAATACCGGCAATTCCATTGAGCCCAGGGAAATGAAGGTGAGCGTCCGGAAAGTGAATGGTGTGCTGGGGATCGACGTGCCGGAAACAGAAATCTTGAGGATCATGAGGAATTTACAGTTCAATCCATCCATTTCAGGTGATGAACTGACGCTGCAGGTGCCTGCTTACCGTGAGGATATGGACTCCTATCCGGATGTGGCGGAGGAAGTGATCCGTATGTATGGCTATGACCATGTCATTCCCGCGTTTCTGCCGGAAGCAAAGGTCACAATGGGCGGTCTGGACCAGAAGCAGAAGAAGGATTTGAAACTGAAAAGAGCGCTCTGCGGCGCGGGGGCATATGAGTGCATCCATTATTCCTTTATCTCGCCTGCAGACCTGGATCTGCTGCGGCTGCCTGAGGATGCCCCTGAGAGAAATGCGATCCGTCTCCTGAATCCCATCAACGAGGATCTTTCCCTGATGCGTACCACGCTGGCGGCCTCCATGCTGAACGCCATTGCCAGGAACCAGAAAAAGGGAAATCTTGAGGGCAGACTGTTTGAAATGGCAAACGTGTTTATTCCCGGGGAGCTGCCTTTGCAAGACTACCCTGATGAGCGGGATACCCTCTGTATCGGCATTTTTGGGGAGCGGGAAAGCTTCTTCACCCTGAAGGGACTGGCGGAGAAGGCGGCGGAAACGCTGTTTGTGGAGTTTTCCTATGAGCCTGTAAAAAAGCCCTTCCTGCATCCCTATCAGAGCGCGGCGATCTTCTTTGAGGGAAAAGAGATCGGCTATCTTGGCAAAGCGGCTTACGAGGTCAGCGAGAGTCTTGATCTGCGCACCGATGCCTATATTCTGGAGATTGATCTGAAAGCGCTCTCGGCAGAGTATGACAGGGCGGCATCGTTCACGCCGCTGTCCAGATTTTCCGGGGAGAGCCGCGACCTGGCTCTTGTGATGGACCGGTCGGTGACCTGTGGACAGGTGGAGGATGTGATGAAAAAGTCCTGTTCCCATATCGGGGACATCCGGCTGTTTGATGTCTATGAGGGTTCCCAGATTCCGGCGGACAAACGCAGTATGGCATTCACCGTCGATTTTGTGCCCGGCGAGGAGGCTTTCGAGCCGGATGCCGTGGATCGGTTTGTGAAAAAGATATTGAAGAATCTGAAGAATCAGCTGGATATTGATCTGAGAAGTTAACTTGCTTTCTGGAACGAGGTTCCATGGAATTGATTTGTGCCGACTGCGTCGGCATACTGGAAAGTGTTTCAAGAAATTCAAAGCGGCTCCAATACGCCCGCTAAGAATTTCCAAATTACACACTGAGGAATGCTTGTGCCGACCGCGTCGGCATGTCTGGAAGTGTGAAAGAAGAAAGGAAAAAGGAATGGAAAAGAAAAATGTCTGGGAAACATATGACGCCAAGCATCTCAAGAAGCTGGAGAGCCTGAATCAGGAGTACAGGAACTTCCTGGATAACGGCAAGACGGAACGGGAGTGTATTGACACCATCGTGAATATCATCGAAAAAGAGGGTTACCGCGAGCTGGAGGGTATCATAAAGAGTGGGGAGGAGCTTTCCACGGGCGACAAGGTATACAGTGTATGGATGAATAAGTCCATCGCCATGTTCCGGATCGGTGAGAGACCCATGACGGAGGGCATGAATATCCTGGGCGCACATATCGACAGCCCCAGGCTGGATGTGAAGCAGAATCCTCTTTACGAGGACGGCGGCTTTGCCTATTTTGACACCCATTATTACGGCGGTGTGAAGAAATACCAGTGGGTAACCATTCCCCTTGCCATCCATGGCGTGGTGGTAAAGAAGGATGGCACTACCATTGAATTGAATATCGGTGAGAATGAGGAGGATCCCGTGTTCTTCATCTCCGATCTGCTGATCCACCTGTCCCAGGAGCAGCTGGAAAAGAAGGCTGCGAAGGTCATAGAGGGCGAGGCTCTGGATCTCATTATCGGCAATAAGCCCCTCGTGATCGACAAGAAAGCGGAGAAGGGAAAGGACAAGGAGCATAATAAGGAAAAAGACAGGGAGAATGATAAGGAAAACGAGGGCGAAAAGGAGCAGGCCAAGGACGCTGTGAAGAAAGGTATCCTGGAGATCCTGAAGGACAGCTATGGGATCGAGGAAGAAGATTTCATCTCCGCCGAGCTGGAGATCGTTCCCGCAGGAAAGGCAAGGGAGGCGGGATTTGACCGCAGCATGATCCTGTCCTATGGTCAGGACGACAGAGTCTGCGCGTTTACCTCCATGAGAGCCATGCTGGATGTGAAGGAATCTGACAGGACAGCGTGCTGTATCCTGGTGGACAAGGAAGAGATCGGCTCCGTGGGAGCTACCGGTATGCAGTCCAGGTTCTTCGAGAACGCGGTGGCGGAGGTGATGGAGCTCTGCGGGGAATACAGCGAACTGAATGTGAGGAGATGCCTGGCCCGCAGCTGTATGCTGTCCTCCGATGTGAGCAGCGCCTTTGATCCTTCCTTCGCCTCCAGCTTTGATAAGAAAAACGTGGCTTATCTGGGCGGCGGCATGGTGTTTAACAAATTTACCGGCTCCAGGGGAAAATCCGGCTCCAATGACGCCAATGCGGAATACCTGGCGCATCTGCGCAAGGTCATGGCGGATAAGAAGGTGAATTTCCAGACCGCTGAGCTGGGTAAGGTGGATCTGGGCGGCGGCGGAACCATTGCGTATATCCTGGCGCTCTACGGCATGAACGTGATTGACAGCGGCGTGGCGGTGCTGAACATGCACGCTCCCTGGGAGGCTACCAGCAAGGCGGATGTGTATGAGGCATACAGGGGCTATATGGCATTTGTGGAAGAGGCTTCGATGTGAATACGGAGAACTGGAACGCCATATCCGCGGATGAAGGATCCGTAAAGGAAGAGCCCGTAAAGAAAAAGCCTGTAAAGGAAGAGCCCGCAAGCAGCGGATGGAAAAAGTCGGATTATTATTTTGACCTTCCCCAGGAACTGATCGCCCAGGATCCCCTCGAAGATCGTTCCTCCTCCCGGCTGCTGGTGCTGGATAAGGTGTCCGGCGGCGTGTCTCATCATGTGTTCCGTGAGATCGCGGATTTTCTGGAGCCCGGGGACTGCCTGGTGCTGAATAACACGAAGGTGATCCCTGCCAGGCTTTTGGGAGAGCGGGAGGGCACAGGCGCCCATGTGGAAGTACTGCTGTTGAAGCGGCATGAAAAGGACGTCTGGGAAACCTTGGTTAAACCGGGAAAAAAATGCCGCCCCGGTACAAGGCTGATTTTTGGCGGAGGGCTGTTGAAAGCGGAGGTACTGGAGACTGTGGAGGAGGGCAACCGCCTGATCCGTTTCGCGTATGACGGTATTTTCGAAGAGATCCTGGACCGGCTTGGGGAAATGCCGCTGCCTCCCTACATCACACACAGGCTGCAGGACAGGAACCGATACCAGACAGTCTATGCGAGACAGGAAGGCTCCGCCGCGGCGCCCACGGCAGGGCTGCACTTTACGGAGGAATTATTACAGCGCATCCAGTCAAGGGGCGTCAGGATCGCCTATGTGACCCTGCATGTGGGACTTGGCACATTCCGTCCCGTAAAAGAAGAAAATATATTGGAACATCATATGCATTCCGAGTACTATCAGGTATCGGCGGAGGCTGCCGACATGATTAATGATACAAAGAAAAACGGGGGCAGGGTGGTCTGCGTGGGAACCACCAGCTGCCGCACCGTGGAAAGCGCGTCGGAGGAGAGCGGACGGGTGGTGGCGGGCAGCGGGGACACGCAGATCTTTATTTACCCCGGGTATCGCTTTAAGGTGCTGGACGCACTGATTACCAATTTCCATCTGCCCGAATCCACGCTGATAATGCTGGTGTCGGCGCTTGCCGGAAGGGAAAATGTGCTGAACGCGTACCGGGAGGCAGTGAGGGAACGTTATCGCTTTTTCAGCTTTGGGGATGCGATGCTGATCAGATAGAGCGAAGAAAGGATATGACTTATGGACGAAAGAAGAAAGAACAAGAGGACAAGCATGCCTTCCAAACTCGTCATAAAACGGCTGGACGGCGGCGAGGACAGACAGGTTTCCATTGAGATCACTGATGTGTCTAAAAACGGCATAGGTTTCGAGTGTAAGGAGCAGCTTCAGGTGGGAGAGGTATATGAATCTTTCCTGACGATCTGGACAAAGGAAGTGATCCATGCGATTCTTCGGATCGTGCGTATCGAATTGCAGAACCGCAAGTATTCGTATGGTGCGGTGTTTGTGGGGATGCCTGATACGGAATCTGCCAGAATAGAGGTATATCAGACCATTGAAGACACCAAGAAGAATCAGTAAACAGATGGTGGTCTCCGCAGGCGCCGGCATTCTGTTGATCGCTTTATACGTGGTTATCTTCAGTTTCTCGGCCCAGGACGCAGAACAGTCCGGTTCCTTGAGCCGGACTGTTTCCGGGAAATGGGTGGATATGGTGAACTCGCTTTCCCGCAGAAATTGGAGCCAGGCCGTAGTGGGGCAATGGATCGACTATTTTGAGTATCCGATCAGAAAGCTGGCTCATTTTACCGAGTATGCCTGTATGGGCGTTCTTGTCTATGTGTTGTGGAGCCAGTGGATGAAGCGTGGGAAAGCCCTATACTTGTTGACCATGGCATGGGTCGCCCTCTCAGCGGCAGCGGACGAGTGCCACCAGCTCTTTGTGCCGGGCAGGGACGGTAATTTCGCGGATGTCTGCCTGGATACCTGTGGCGGGGCAGCGGGTATACTGCTCTGTCTCCTATTGGGAAAAATATTCGACAGATGTAGGAAGAAGCATATGCTCCGGTATGCAAAAAAGGCATGATCCCTGACCATTCAGGTTCATGCCTTTGCTGTTGCAGCAGAGGCTGATTACTGTATATGGGGCGAATACCCCTTCGTTTCCAGAAGGGCGGCTGCAGCTGAGAGGGAAGCTTCCTCATAAAATTCGATCTGCAGCACGCCGTCCTCGGTTTCCCTGTTATGGGTGATGCCGATATTTTTGATACTGAGTCCGTGTTCTGACAGTAGTGTGACGATGCCTGCCAGTGCGCCCGTCCTGTCGGCAATGTCCACACTGACGCGGAAGGAGCGCTTGATAGGCCCGCTGGAAGCGCTGATAAAAGAATCGCGGTATATGCGGGCGCTGTCGAAGAAATCAAATAATCCGTCTTTGTCTTTTGCGTCAAGGATCTCTTTGGTTCGTGTGAGCGCGTCAATATATTCCCCCAGCAGCCGTGAAATATTTGCGGTGTTGGTGAGACAGATCTGCTGCCACATTATTGTGGATGAGGAGGCGATCCTGGTGATGTCCTTGAAGCCTCCCGCAGCCACCATTTTCATGATTCCGTCCGCGGAATCGCTGTCCCGCACCAGGTTGACCAGAGAGGATGCCACCAAATGGGGAAGATGGCTGACGGCGGCGGTGACATAATCGTGGCTTTCACAGTCCAGAATCAGGGGGATGGCGCCCATTTGCTCCACCAGTTGCCGGTAATCCTCCAGCTTTTCAGAGGGAACCTTGTCAGTGGGCGTCAGGATATAATAAATATTTTCCAGAAGGGAGGCCTTGGAATTAATTAAGCCGGTGCGTTCGCTGCCTGCCATGGGGTGGCCGCCGATGAAGCAGTGTTCCAGCCCGGCATTGCGGACGGCGGCGTGGATGGCGGACTTGACGCTGCCCACATCCGTCAGGAGACAGTCCGGTGACAGGATCTTCTTTACTGCCGCCAGATTGGCATCATTCTTCTGCACCGGGGCGCATAAAAAAATGTAATCGCAGCAGGAAAAGCGGCGGTCGATTTCCTCAGCCGCCACGTCAATGATATGCTGTTCCAGGGCCAGGTCCAGGGACTCACGGTTTACATCGTAAGCTATGATACGGATCCCCGGGACAGATTTCCTTAAGGCCCTGGCAATAGAGCCGCCGATCAGGCCAAGACCGATAAAACCACAGGTTAATTGAGACATAATTTTTCCCTCCGAATTGCCGCAGGCAGTGATAATTTTGCATGGGAACACTATAACACTTTAAAGTGCGAAAGTCAAGGGGAGAAATACTTTATCCACGGAAATCAATTTTCAAAAACAGATAGATAAGATATAATGAAGGCATGGATAG
>CAOKWI010000045.1 GCA_948473115.1 uncultured Lachnospiraceae bacterium
CCATGCCTTCATTATATCTTATCTATCTTTTTTTGAAAATTGATTTCCGTGCATCCGGACATTGCCACATTTTAGGAAAAACCTTAAAAACCGCAAAATGTTTTATTGCCTATCCCCGCATATCTGTGCTACAATAGAATCGTTAAAATCTGGGATCCCGAAAATCCTGACAGGAGGTTGTTCCTATGAAGCCATGGGTAATTACATTGATTATTATCGCCGCCGTACTGATAATTATAGGCGTTGTTCTATATTTTCTCGGAAAAAAGGCGCAGAAAAAGCAGGCAGAGCAGCAGGAAGTGTTGAATGCAAACAAACAGACCGTTTCCATGCTCATCATAGATAAGAAGCGGATGAAAATACGGGACGCCGGACTGCCGCAGATCGTTATGGAACAGGTGCCGAAGGCCATGAGGGGCTCCAAGCTTCCCATCGTCAAGGCCAAGATCGGCCCCCAGATCATGTCCCTGATCTGCGAGGATAAAATCTTTGATTCCGTTCCCGTAAAGAAGGAAGTCAAGGCTGTTGTCAGCGGCATTTATGTGCTGGATGTCAAAGGACTTCACGGAAAGAAGGAAGTCCAGCCGGCCAAGAAAAAGAGCCGTTTCAAACAGGCTCTGGAGGCAGCCCAGGAGAAAGCCGGCGCAAAGCCGGTGAAATAAGAAGGCGGCCGGCGCAGTTTCCCATAAGCCAAAGGATCCTCACCGCGATCAGATCAGATCGCGCGCGGATTCTTTTTCCTTCCCATTCCTTCACAGTGCCTGGATGGAATACAGATATTCCACCGGAATGATTGTGCCGTCCGTCAAAAGCACCCGGCGGTTGTATTCGTCCACCTTCTTTACCCTTCCGCGGATTGTCTCATAAGTCCCCCCGGCCTTTTTCCCGTCAGGCCGAAAACAGGTGACTTCTATTTCCGGTCTCTGCGACTGCCTTTCTTTGATCAGCCGCAGCTGTTCATCCAGCTCCTCTTTTCTGTCCTCGTCCAGCTCCACAAACGCATCCGTCAGCCTTGCCGTCTCCTGAATGGCGGCCTCATGCCCGGTGAGGGCGGCAAAAGAAGAAAACTGCGCCGCACGGTCTGCAAGGGGCATCTGCGGATGTCTTGCGGATACCTGGTGGGGCAGGTCTATGATATCGTCATATGGATGCTCATTTACAAGGCTCATTGATACCGCCCTCCTACTCCTTGCAGTCTTTTTCCTCCATATTTTTTTCTTCTGCGTCATCTTCCACCCTGCCAAAGACTTTTGCAGCTCCGGTCAGTATTGCAAACACACTGCCCGCCAGGATCCTGCATGTGAACTGCCAATGCTGTTCCGAATGATTCTCCGTCACAAAAAACCATACAAACGAATACAATGCCAGCAGAATATATGGCACACCCTGCCTGAAAGATTTCCGCCTGCCCCGCGACCTCACCATTTCCCGTGCCAGCATAATCAGGATGGCCACAACAAGCATGACATAACACCAGTTGCCGTATACTTTCATATTTTCCAGGATGACGTGGGCAAATCCCTGCAGCCGCGAATAGCCTTCCGCACTGCCCGTCCTTACCACCAGATTATACAGCGCGTCCCTGACCGCGGAGCTGCCGGTGAGCAGATCCGTCAGCAGCCACTTTGCCGCCCATAATCCGATATATCCGCAGAACCACCGCACGCTGTAGTCGAACATCTTTCGAATATTGCCGCCCAAAGTCCCGCCGTGAAAATACAGATACACGCATAAAGGATAAACCAATGTGACCACCGGGTACGTGAGGAAATCAAAGTAGCATGCGGCCATCCCCGTTATCAGGAAAAATTCGCCGTATATGCCTTTCCTGTCAAACCATTCGTCATATTTCAGCTGGATCAGAAGCGCAATCGTCATAACGTAATAGCAAATGCTCAACGAAAGGGAAGCATAGGTACTTACGAAAAACAGAAACGGAAGCGACACCAGGAAAAACCTTGCAGGCAGGTACGCCTTTTTTTTACAGAAGCCAATTGCCACACAGCCTGCCAGAAACAGCTGAACCGCTGAGTTTAACAGCCTGATTGTATTAAAGGTTGTGAGAAACAGCAGCGGTTTCAGCGCCAGCAGATACCCATGCCAATACCTGGAATACTCCACTTCCTGTGCCTGGGGTGTCCTTTCCAGGTAATCCTTCAGGGAACGTCCCGGTTCCCAGCCATCTTGCTCCGCGCAGGACTCGCTGCGGTACATTTTTAATGTCTGCTCCAGCACACCATGCTCTTCCGATTCATAAATGGCATGCTCCAGCATCAGGCAGTCGGTGAAATTCCCCGTCAATGTGGCTGTATATCCTTCCACCAGGATCTCGTCCGCAAATTCCTTCTCTATCATCTCCAGGGACCAGTATACATGCTCCCGCATAGGGTCCGTAGGCAATAGATGAACCAGCAGCAGTGCGATCAGCCCCAGCACGGCGCCTGCCACAATCAGTCCCGCATCCCTCATAGCCGTGACAAAAAATGTCTTTCCCTTCATGCCTTATGCCCTCCTATCTGCCGGTTGCGTTCCATGGTAGTGGCGCCCTCCTGCAGATTCATGCCCTTCAGTATGGCATTCTTCCCGTATTTCTTCTTCACGGACAGTACGGCTTCCTGCAGCTTCCTCTCCTTTGCCAGCTTCGCCTCCTCGGTCTCCTTCTCTTTTTCCAGCGCCCCATAATCCGTAAACAGCTCCAGCTGCTCATACTGCCCTGAATCTCCGGCTTTCGCCTCGTCCACCAGATGATTTGCCGCCAGTGTAACCCGCCGCACAAGCAGGTCCGGATTCATGATACGGTCATACAGCCCCAGGACGGCGTCCGTGATGATCCCGGTGGAGGAGGTAAGGCGGTCCAGATTGACCGTCCCGTGGGCATGTTTGGGAACCCGCCTGCCGTAACGATCCGTTGTGACCTCCCCCTTATACCGACTTCTGATTCCGGGATCGGCGAGATTTTCTATATCATAACCGACAGTGAGCGTCAGCTGGTCCGTCACCAGCCTCTTTTCCACAAGATCCAATACAAGCAGGTCTGTCATTTCGTGCACAATCAGCCTTGCCCTCCCAAAATCATAGGGACATTGCAGCACCTGCCCGGAACTGATGCAGTTGGTTTCCGGCTTGTACGCCTTAACCAGATCCATGGTGACCGGTTCCCAGCCCCATGCATGGTCTATGAGAAGCTCCGCGTTGACCCCGAAGAGCTGATACAGAAGTTCCTCATTATAATAATCCCCGTCCCTGCCCAGGGAACACCGGGCAATATCGCCCATGGTAAACAGCCCGACCTCTTCCAGGCGTCTGCGGTATCCCTGTCCCACCCGCCAGAAATCCGTGAGCGGCCTGTGGCTCCACAGCTGCCTGCGGTAACTCATCTCATCCAGCTGTGCAATCCGGACGCCGTTATCGTCCGGAGCCACATGCTTTGCCACAATATCCATTGCCACCTTGCACAGGTACAGGTTCGTACCGATTCCCGCGGTGGCGGTAATGCCCGTAGTGTCAAGGACCTCCTTTACCATCTTCGACGCCAGTTCCCTTGCCGTCATCCGGTAGGTTTGCAGATATCGGGACACATCCAGGAAAACTTCATCAATGGAATAAACATGGATATCCTCCGGGGCAATATACTTTAAATATATGTTATAAATAATGGTGCTGTATTCCATATAGAAGGCCATCCGGGGCGGTGCCACGATATAGGCTGCTTCCAGTTCCGGATGCTCCCGCAGCTCCGGGGCATGGCAGGAAGCACCGGCAAACCGCCTGCCAGGCGCCTTTTCCCGGCGTTCCATATTGACTTCCTTCACCCTCTGCACCACTTCAAACAGCCTTGCCCTGCCGGGAATGCCATATGCTTTCAGGGACGGGGAAACCGCCAGACATATCGTCTTTTCCGTCCTCGCGGCATCCGCTACCACCAGATTCGTGGCAAGCGGATCCAGCTGCCGTTCCACACACTCCACAGAAGCGTAAAAGGACTTCAGGTCGATGGCTATATAGGTATACTGCTGTTCACTCATTGTTCCTCCCTCTGCCATCAAAAATGCACGCCCAAGCCAAAAATCAGAATGGAAAGGCGAAGCACCTCCCGCAGCGCCCCGCCTTTCGACACAACATTCACTCCTCCACAGGAGTGATCTTCAGTTTATCCATATCCTCCAGCGTCTGGTTGCTCCGGATATCAATAATGGGTCCGCCGGTGCCCTCGATGTATTCCCTGGTGATGGTGACTCGGCCGATATTGTCATCCTTGGGGATCTCATACATGATATCCAGCATAAATTCCTCAATGATGGAACGCAGAGCCCTGGCACCGGTCTCACGCTTCATGGCCTTCTCCGCTATGGCATCCAGTGCCTCATCCGTAAATTCCAGCTTTACCTCGTCCAGCTCCAGCAGCTTCTGATATTGCTTTAAAATAGCATTCTTAGGCTCCTTCAGGATTTTTACCATCATTTCCTTGGTAAGGCCGTCCAATGTGTAAATAATGGGCAGACGTCCGATAAACTCAGGGATCATGCCGAATTTCCTGATATCCTCCACCGTCACCTTGGACAACAGGTTCCTGTCCTTATCATACTTGTCCTTTAACTCCGAATTAAAGCCAATGGAGGCCGTCTTGGTCAGGCGCTCCTTGATGATCTCCTCCAGGTCAGGGAAGGCGCCGCCGCAGATAAACAAAATATTGCGGGTATTGACCGTAGCCAGAGGAACCATGGCATTCTTGCTGTTGGCTCCCACGGGAACTTCCACCTCCGCTCCCTCCAGCAGCTTCAGCATACCCTGCTGCACGCTTTCGCCGCTGACGTCGCGGGTATTCGTGTTTTTCTTCTTGGCAATCTTGTCGATCTCATCAATAAAGATAATGCCCTGTTCCGCCTTTTCCACATCATTGTCCGCAGCCGCCAGCAGCTTGGACACCACGCTTTCAATATCGTCGCCGATATAGCCCGCCTCCGTAAGCGAGGTAGCATCCGCAATGGCAAGGGGCACGTCCAGAAGCCTTGCCAGGGTCTTGACCAGATATGTCTTGCCGCTTCCCGTGGGGCCGATCATCAGCATATTGGACTTCTCAATCTCAATCTCATCCATGGTGTTCGTGGCAACCCGCTTATAATGATTATATACTGCCACGGAAATCACCTTTTTCGCCTGCTCCTGCCCCACCACATACTCGTCCAGGCTGGCCTTGATCTTATGGGGCGCAGGAATATCCTTGATATTCAGGACTGGCTGGCTGCCCTCTTTCTTTTTCTTTTTTTTCAGTTTCTGCTTGTTGGGGATTCCGCCGTCTCCCTGCAGATCCGCCAGGTTCACAAAGCTGATATTCGGAATGCCGCCCTGCTTCGTGATCTGATCCAGTTCATTCTGGAAACGGGGATCATGGAGCAGCCCCTGGTAATCAAACTGACTGACCGTCTCCATGGTCTTATGCATACAGTCATCGCAGACACAGATATTGTTGGGCAGCTTAAACATCTTTCCCGCCTTGCTCTCCGGCCTGCGGCACACGAAGCACACATCCTCATAATCGCTGTTTTTATTTTCCTCCTCGGAGATGATTTTCTTCTCCCCGGATTTTATATCGTCATTTTCATTGTAATTGTCTGACATATGTCCCCCATCCTCAGCTTCTTTATTGTGCGTAATCCTGATATGAGTATACTTGAAAATCCCGTCAGATACAAGTGAACTTTTTCTAAACTCAAGGTAATTTGTAACAGTTCAGCCATGCGGCAATTTCCAGGAAAAGAACCGGAGACGGAAACCGCTTTACACCTGCTTAATAAAAAGGTACTATTATATCAATAAGGCTGCGGCATATTTCCTTATGCGGCTGTGTGCATCATTTGATACTGAGCGGTCAGTCTTTTTGGCCGCTAGTGCGCTGACATGTTCATTTTTGAACTAATGGCGCAGGATAAATTTTCATCGTAGTTTATCTCAAATGCATCGTCTGAATACAGAAGTTCTGTGGACGAAATGATAAGACCATATACGAGGGGGTTTTTAATTGAAGAACATATTACTGCCCATATGGGACATTATAAAAAAACTGTTTCATTGGAGGGGACGCTTGTCCATAACAGGATATTGGAGGGCTCGGCTTATAGGGTTTGCCATAGATCTTTTATGGATTGGCGGGATCTTTATGCTTGTCAGACCACATATGTCTGTAATACGGACCTGTCTTTTCTATATTTTCCTTCTCTGGAGGATCCCGCATTTCATTATTTTCCGTTTTGCCGCCATAAAGCGGTATCATGATTCCGGCAAACCCGGATGGCTGGCATTGATCCTGGATGGCCTGGGATATCCCCTGGCCATAATCAGCGTTTGTCTGTTTATCCTGCTGTTCCTTCTTTTCGGCCTGGGTGCACCGATAGAAAATATTCTGCCGCTGATCTTGATCTGGCTGATAAGCGGCATCTTGGGCGGTATTTTCTGTATTATCAATATCATACTGCTTTCGCGCAGGTCTGACCCATATGATAACGCCTATGGGAACCCGCCAGACAGCAGCAAAAAGCATTCAGCCTGACTTTTCAGATACCCAGGCTGCCGATTATTTGGCACAGGAAAGCTGATTTTGGCGGAATGGCTTTGCATTACGCAGCAATTGACCCCCAGGCTATGCCTGGGGGCCAATGTTTCATTTGACAGGGAACCGCGCCTTAGCTGGGGAAGAATGCAAAGCCTTCTTCCAAGCGCTTCGAAGAAGCGCTTTTTTATCCTGTAATGGAAATATACTTCTTTTCCTCAACAGGCTTTTCAATGTGCTTGGGCACGTTCATGATCAGGACGCCATTCTCAAACCTGGCCGAGATATCCTCCTGCTGAACTTCCTTGCCCACATAAAAGCTTCTGCTGCAGGTACCGTAGAATCTCTCTCTCCTGATATACTCCTTATTGCCGGTGTCCTCCACGGTGCTCTCGTTCTTTGCGGTGATGACGAGATACCCATCCTTGAGTTCAGCCTGCACATCCTCCTTCTTGTATCCAGGAAGGTCGATGTTGATCTCGTAATCATTTTCCGATTCCTTGATATCGGTCTTCATGATACTGTTGGACGGTGCGGGATATCTCATATTATTTCTCGCAGATCCGTTCAAATCTCCGAAAAAGTCATCAAGTAAGCTTTCTCCAAAAATACTGGGCATTAACATAAGTCATTCCTCCTTGCTCCGTTTGAAACTGTTTTAAAATCTGCGGCTGTATGCCGTGTTGGTTGATTGTTCCGGGAAGTTATATTGCTGTTCCTTCCTTATGGTTCTGTTATAGCACTTTTATTAGCACTCGTCAACAGTGAGTGCTAATAATTTATGGTTTGTTTATATTTCATATCTTTTTTATAATTATGATACTGCTTAACAGTTAAAATTTCCGAGCAACCTGACTACATAACGCCAGTTGTATAGGTTTAACCAGTGCCGTACGGTAAATTCAGGCGTTACGTAGTATAGCATACGCAGTTCTGCTGTGTTTATTCATACCAAATCGGCAATTTACCCCAAAATCAGAGACCTTCCATTATTGCCGTCCGGCTCCAGCATAACGCGTTTCCATTCTTCCGCAAGATAGCGGGTTGCCGCACCGAATCTGCCAAGTTCCTTCCCCTGTATGGTCAGTTCATGATAAACCTGCCGTGAAAGATCTGCATTTTCGCCCGCCGGACGGACAGCCTGCTTCATTTTGCCGCAGATCTCCCCAAAGGCATTTTTTTGCTTCTCCGTCAGGCGGGCATCGCCCAGTTTCTGTATTTCCCCCTTAAGGTAGAACAGCAACACATTTCCCCAGAGTTCCTTCTGCCTGAAATCCGAAGGACAGGACACATCCCCGGGCAGACTTCGGAAAAATCCCGCTGCCTCGCGCAATTCTTCCCTGAAAGCATATATTTTTTCCAGCAGGGATCTGTGTGCCGGAGTGCGCAGCACATCCACATCCACGGCAAAGGCGATCATTTCCAGTCGAACCAGGTCATTTTCCAGCCGGGCGGCGGTCATCTCCTCAAGGGGTATGGCGGAAAGCTCCTCCGCAATGCTCCTCACTTCCTCCGCGATATAGGCATACGGCAGCGCCGGATTCCCTGACAGCTCCCCCGCTGCCGCCATACCCTTTTCCACGGCCTGCCGTATTTTTCCCTCCGCGTTCTTACGCATGTCCTGATAGATCAGCTGCCACAATTCCTGCAGAAATTCCCCGATCCTCCCAGTCTTACTCCGGGCAATCCCGGCCAGGGATTCATATTTCAGGCATACATCCAGGAACGCCTCCCTGTGCTCCGGCATGGCCCTTGCAATGGTCAGTCCAGCCTGAAACGCAATCATACCGGATTGAAAAGCAGTATCCTCCATGGCCTTGAGGATCATAAAACGGGCGGATATTTCATCCGGCTGCTCCACAATGGCAGTGATGCGGCTTAAAATCTGTGCAAGGTTTTCCGCCATGGATTCCGTCTTATCCACAACCACATCCCAGAACCGGGAATAAAAGATGGCTGTCCCGGCATTTGCCTTCACACATTTTCTCGTGTACTCCGCAGTTTCCCTGGCCTGGACGATGAGGCTGTTCAGTTCCCGGATCATCTCGTCAGCGGCTTTTGAATAAATCATGGCACTCTTCTCCTTCTGCACTTTTAGGGGGCTTGTGGACAAATGGTATTTCCGGTATTCCGCAGGGGTGATTCCCATATGCGCCCGGAAGCTGCGGGTAAAGCCTTCATGGGAATCATAGCCATACTTAAGCGCGATTTCCAGCACAGAGACATCCGTGCCCGCAAGTTCCGCGGCGGCCAGTGAAATCCTGCGTCTGGCCACATATCCCATGACACTGTCCCCCACCGCCTCCCGAAACAGGCGCTGGTAATGATACTGGGAAAAATGGACGCTGTCCGCAAGGCTTTTGACCGTCAGCTTTTCCCGGATCCGCTCTTCAATCACCCCAAGGGAGCGGAAGACCGGATTTTCATCTGTCATACCACTTTGCCTGTTCCCTGTATAATCTCTCATAAACTCCTCCTGATGCCAGCAGTTCTTCATGCGTCCCGTCCTGCACGATCCTGCCCTTCTCAAACACAAGGATCCTGTCCGCCAGGGCTGCCGCGCTGATCCTGTGGGTCACATAGATCACCGTCCTGCCCTCCGCCATCTCCATATATTTCCTGAATATTTCTGCCTCCGACAGGGGATCAAGATTGCTGGTGGGTTCGTCCAGTACCATGAAATCCCTGTCCCGGTAGATATTCCTGGCAATGGACAGCTTCTGCCACTCCCCGCCGGAGAGATCCACGCCGCCGACGTCCTTTCCAAGAAGGCTTCCTTTCTCTTTCCCTTCCAGTCCGGCAAAAGCAAGGGCCTCCTCAATGGCCCGTTCGTCGCGTTCCCTGGAGATATCTCCCAAAAACACATTATCCCCAATGGTAAAGGTGGGATATCCCATGCCGTTCTGGGTCATCACCCCCGCCTTGTCGTAACGGCTTTTACATTGATACTGTGACACCGGTTTCCCGTTTATTTCCAGCTGCCCGCCGGAGGGGGAAAGCACCCCTGTGAGCAGCTTCACCATCGTTGTCTTTCCCATTCCATTCTCCCCCACAAAAGCGATTTTCTCCCCTTTTTTAATGGTGAGACTGACATCCTCCAGGACATAGCGCCCTGTCAGGGGATAGCGGTAATTTAAGTGCTCCGCCCGTATCAGGGTTATGTCGCCGCAGGCTTCTCCCTCCTGTGTCTGCTCCGGCAGCTCCTCAGGTCAAAGAACTGTGCCGCCTCATTCTTTTGGGTCACGAAGGTAGCATACCCCGTCATCAGTTCCTTCACATCCTCCACCAGGGTGGATACCAGCGACAGGACCGCACCCAGCCCGCCCAGCGACAGTTCTCCCATGGCCATCAATACAATGGCGAACACACTGCCGGTCACAATGGCGGCATGGATGATAAAATTGTGCAGCAGCATAAAGTTCGCCCGGGCACGGATCACCTTCTGCTCCTTTTCCGTGTATTCATCGGCAGCCGCCTTCCATTTCCCATAGAAGAAGTCGTACAGTGCAAAGGTTTTCAGTTCCTTTGCCGCCGGTGATATCATCAGCTTCTCAAAGTAGTCTGCCCTGCGCTGCAGCCTGATATTGCTCTTCCGGAACCGGGACATCAGCTTCTGTCCCGCCGTGTTTGCCCATATGGCAGGCAGGGGCGCTGTCAGCACGACCAGGCACAGCAGGGGATGAAACAGGTACAGGGAAGCCGCTATGGAAAGGACGGACACTGTCTTGGCAACCACAAAATATCCCTGGAGCATCACGCCGGTGTTCATCCCGAAACGCCCGCCCATGAACCGGAATACCTGCTCTATCCTGTCATTCAGCTTTGGAATCTCCAGGTCTTCCGCCGGAATATCCGCTATCTTCCGGTAAAGGGCGGAAAGCAGCTGCTCCTGCTGCCGGTTGGCCTGTACCAGATTCAGCTGTTCTATGTCATCCATCAGATACACATACCGATTGATCAGCCCGGCCAGCAATTGGATCAGAAAGTAAATGGCCAGCAATGCCGCCGCGGAAAAAATGCTTTCCATGGAAAAAGTGCCTTCCATGGAAGAAATACCTTCCGCCCTCTGTATGTAACCGTTCCACAGGAGGGCAACAGCCGGCCGCAGCAGGGACAGCAGAAGGAACGCGCCTATATAGACAGCGCTGATTGCCTTTGTTTTAGAAAAGACGAACAGGAATAAACGGATCAAATGGGAAAATCTCGGGGCACGTTCCCTTTGTACAGCTTCCTCTATTTTCGCAGTATTGTCAACAAATATCATATGGTCTCCTTTCCATACCACTTCTTCTGCTCCCGGAACATATCCGCGTACAGCCCTCCCTGCTCCAGCAGTTCCTCGTGGGAGCCGCTCTGCAGGATCCGGCCGGAGCCTATGACCAGAATACGGTCCGTGATCATGGTGGATGCCAGGCGGTGGGTGACAAAGATCGATGTCCTGCCCTCCGCCATCCCTGCAAATTCGGAATAGATCCGGCTCTCTGCCATGGGATCCAGCGAACTTGTGGGCTCGTCCAGGATCATGACCGGTTTCTCCCCCATCAATGCCCTGGCAATGGCGATCCTCTGCCACTGTCCGCCGGACAGATCCACGCCGCCCTCAAATTCCCTCCCCAGCAGCGTGTCCACACCGTCCGCCAACCCTGCTGCCACAGACTCCGCCCCCGCCTTGCCCATTGCCGCTGCCAGAGCCTTTCTGTCATGCAGCTTTTCCGGATCTCCTATACCCACATTCTCCCCCAGTGTTATGCAATATTTCCCAAAATCCTGGAATACTGCGCCAAACAGCCGCTCCCGCACAGACCCGGAATAGCTTTCCAGGGGCTTCCCCCCAATGCGGATTTCCCCGCTGTCCGGTCGGAACAGACCTAAAAGCAGCTTGATCACCGTGCTCTTTCCCTGACCGTTTTCCCCCACGATGGACACCTTTTCCCCATGGCGGATCCGGAAACTCATTCCGTCCAGAATCTTTTTGTCCGTGTCAGGATAGGCAAAGGAAACATTGTCGAACTCTATTTCGAAAGTCTCCGGCATGGTGTCTTCCCCTCCCTGCTCCTCCTCCGAAAGTCTGAAATAACTGTCATAGAAAGCAAAGGCATTCCTGTACTGCCCACTGACCCGCAGAACCTTCACCAGTCCGTTCAGCCCGTTCTGGGAAAATACCTTTTTAAACAGGGCCAGGCTCAGGGAGATCAACGCGCCGATCCGGATTTCCCCGTTGCAGTAAAAGAAAAGCAGCAGCAGCGCCATGCCCAGCTGGGTAGCCTTGGTCAGATGTCGCTTTGCAAAATTATGGCGCAGATGCCTGAAGAAATAGCGCTCATATTCCCTGTTACGGCTGTTCATCCGGCTGCGGTATGTCTCGATCAGATACCCTGAAATGCCCTGCAGCGTATTCTCCCTGACATAGTCCCTGGAACGCAGCAGTTCTCCCAGCCTGGTATAGAAACGCTCCTTTTTCCAGTAGGTTTCCATTTCCCGGTAAATATGGTAATTGGATCTGCCCACAAGCCACGTCTCCAGTGCAAAAGGCAGCAGGATCACCAGGAGAAACCACCATTTTACCGAAGCGAAGAGATACAGGGTTCCCACTGTGGTAATCCCGGATGAGATCAGCTGCTGGATGGCCGCCGGGAAAAGGGCCAGGAGCGTATTCTCCGTCTTATGGTACGTCTTGTCGATGATCTCCATGGAAGAAGGACTTTCCAGATGCTCATAGCGAAGGGCTTTCAGCTTTTGGAGCATTTTCCCCTTATACGCGGTGCGGAAAACAAGCTGACACCCGGGACGGATATAGCTGTTGGATAAGATGTCCCCCACAAGTACGGGGAGCAGCGATAAAAGTACAAACAGTGCGAGATACGGGAGGTAAGAGAGAAATGTGATTTCCCCCTGGGCAGTCAAAAGCCCAAGGTCGAAAATACGGCTGTTAACCCAGATCAATAAGGGTGTGGTCAGCCCGGATAATATAGCTGATACAAAGGTCAGGATCACCAGAAAGGGCTTCTGTGAAAATAGGATTTGCAGTAATTCCCTGCAGGCAATGTAGATTCTCTTCATAATGGATTCCCCTCTCTCCTTTGTACCAGTGTACAATGGAATGAGGGGATATTTCTTGACGGAACGTGCTATTTGTCTCGCAAAATTGCATAGGAGTGTGTCCCCATGGGACACACTCCTATGATTGACTTCGCGGGAGGAGCTGTCTGAACTGTTACCTATTTGTACTTAGGAACTGTCAAAGAATCAGCCTTCACAGTTCCTTGCTCCCGCCGCCTGTTTCCAGGCGCTTTCCGATCAGCTCCAGGCACTCTCCATAATGCCCCATGGTCTCCCCGTGAAAAATACGGATATATGTCTCATCCTTTCGCTTTGTCGCATATTCCAGTTGCTTTGCCTCCTCCGAAAGCCGCGCCAGCCCGATGCTCAGGGCCGCACTTTTCAGGGCGTGTACCGTAACCTGGTATCTGTCCCAGTCCCGCTCCTCATAAAATTGGTTCAGTTCCGAAGTTTTATCCTGTTCCACAAACATCCCCAGCATTTCCAGGTAAAATGCCCTGTCGTCCAGATGGTACTGTAAACCCATCAGAACATCCAGTTCCGGCAGGATCTCTTTCCATTCCCGCAGTTCCGCAGCGGAAAAAGGAAAGTCCACGGCTCGGTCTGCCTGCTCAGCCTGACCCGCCTGCACTTTTTTCCATTCTCCCAGTTCCGCGGCAGCAAAAGGAATGTCCACGGTCTGGTCTGCCTGCTCAGCCTGATCCGCCAACCCTTTCCGCCGGGGCTCGACCACAGCCCCCCTGTCCGATTCCGTCAATATCTTTATTTTGTCCTTTGGAAGATACTTCATCAGCATCTTTTCCAGCGTCTTCCCGTCAATGGGCTTCGTCAGATAATCGTCAAACCCGCTGTCCAGGTACTTCTGCCTGACACCGGAAATGGCATTGGCAGTCAGCGCGATCACCTTTGCGCCATGGCTGGGATATCTCTTCCGTATTTCCGCCAGCGTCTCAATGCCGTCCATACCCGGCATCATATGATCCAGCAGGATAACATCATACTGCTGTTCCGCCAGCATGGAAAGACACCTTTCCCCGCTGTCCGCGCAATCCATCCGCACCAGCGTTTCCTTTAAAAGTCCTCTCGCCACGGCCTGGTTCATTTTATCGTCATCCACCACCAGAAGCCGTGCCCCCGGCGCCGTAAACAACGGCCGGTAAACCCTCTCTCCCACAGAGTACGCGCCGTATCTTTTTTCAAACTCACCCAACCTGTCATTGCCCCGTATTTCCTGGGGTATGACAAAGTAAAAATAAGAGCCCTTTCCGTATTCGCTCTCCACCAGCAGTTCCCCGCCCATCATACGGACATAGCTCCGGGAAATGGAAAGCCCCAGGCCGGTTCCCTCAATGGCGCGGTTCGCCGTCTCATCCACGCGCTGAAACGCGTCAAAAAGCTGGGGAAGATCTTCCTTCCTGATTCCCTTTCCCGTATCCCTGACCCCCATATGCAGCCGGATGTGTCCCCCGTCCATGTGTTCCCTGTCCATGCATTTCCCGTCCACGAGTTCCCCGTCCACGAGTTCCCCGTCCATGTGTCCCCCATCCATGTATTCGCCTGACACGACCAGTGTCGCCATCCCTCCTTCATTGGTATACTTTATGGCATTTGTCATGATGTTGGTCAGTACCTGCCGGATCTTCATTCCATCCCCATACAGCTTTTCCGGGACTTGGGAACTGATCTCCCCGCTGATCCTTATCCCCTTTTCCTCTGCCCGGGAATATGCCATCTGCATGACATCATTCAGCAGGGAACTGAGGGAATATTCCGCATTGATCAGTTCCATTTTCCCGGATTCTATCTTGGAAATATCCAGGATATCATTGATCAGGGAAAGCAGGAATTTCCCCGATGAGTCCACATTGGAAGCATATTCCAGGATATCTTTCTCCGTACTTTCCCGCAGGATCATCTCATTCATGCCCAGGACCGCATTGATCGGCGTCCTGATCTCATGGGACATGCTTGCCAGGAAATCGCTCTTGGCCCGATTTGCCCTTTCCGCATCCTCCTTGTACTGGATATTCAGCTTCAGCAGTTCATCCCGCCTCTGCTCCACCTGGACAATTTTCTTCTTGATTAGGATTGCCACCGCGATTTCCGCGGCGTACAGAATGGGAAACCGGATTTCAAAGGTTCTGCTGTAATCAAAGCAATAGGCATTCAGCGGCGTCCAAAGCCCCAGAATCACAAGGCATCCCACCAACAGCGAAAACAGGACCGACTTCTTTAAGTCAAGCATATAGATGGCAAAGGGCGGGATCAGCAGGATCCATAAAACACTGAAGCCATCCTCTCCCCCTGTAACCAAATACTGGATCGTGATCACGACCAGGACCAGCATAATGACGGGCGCGGCAAACTTCAGTGAATTTGTCTTTAAGATAGACAGATAGCCCGCTGCCATCATGATACTGATGCTTCCGTTGACGGCTACCATCATGCCGTTCCCCACTCCCAGATTAATAGGCACAAATAGTGCGCAGACAATGGCAAATACAAGGCAGACTGTCTTCCCCGAGGGAACATAGAGTTCTTCCACCGAATTGGTCATTTCATTTTCCTTTACATCCTTTTGCTTTCCCATATCCATACCCCGTCCTGCGTTTCACAATTGATATCCCGCCTGGTTTTTCTGTTTTACATTTGGACCTCCCGTCCAAATTTTCCACCTGTGCGCTTTGCTTTCCATTGAATTTCACACCCTGCATTTTCGTTCCGTTGGTTCCTGTGCCGCCATTCAAATACCCCGCAGCAGAGCGCAAGGCGTCCATAGGACGCTATGATCACGTCCTTTATGACATCGTGCCCCTCACGGGAATGAATTTTCAAACATGCTCCAGCGCTTCCTCCACCTGCCGCTGTAAGGCAGGCGGCATAAAGGGTTTCTTAATATATCCGACTGCCCCCAGCTCCTCCATCCGTCTGCGCATTTCCCCGTCATCCGACGCAGTCAGGGCCATCACCCTGCTTCCGCAGAGAGACGCGTCTCCCCGTATCTGCTCCAGGGTCTGGATCCCGTTCATTCCCGGCATCTCGATATCCAGCAGCGTGAGGTCTGCCGTCCCTCGTTTCAATCGTTCAATGCCCTCCCTGCCGGAGGCCGCCGTCAACACGCCGTACCCGGCCTTTGTCAGAATAAATTCCGCCCTTTTCAGATTCATGGCATCATCGTCAATTACCAATATTGTCTTTCCCATACCCTGGCCTTCCCTTCTTCCTTCAGAAAAACTATCGTTCTACTCATGCATCCGGTATTCCGTATCCTCATCGATCATAGCCAGCATCACATCGGCATAGCAGGGATCAAACTGGCTTCCCTTTCCCTTTTCAATTTCCCCGCGCACCACCTCCTGGGGCATCACATCCCGGTAACTGCGTTTGGAGGTCATTGCATCGTAGGCATCCGCAACGCCGATGATCCGCGCCACCTCCGGGATCTCCTCTCCCTCCAGCCGGTCAGGATATCCCCTGCCGTCATAGCGTTCATGATGCCACTTTGCACCCACGCCGATATCCGTGATCTCAGAAATATTTTTCAGGATATTGCCGCCAATGACCGGATGGGTTTTGATCACCTCATACTCCTCGTCCGTCAGCCGGGAAGCCTTATTGATAATCTCCCCGGGAATACCGATCTTGCCGATATCATGCAAAAGCCCCGCATAATAAATATCCTCCTGCTCCTGCCCACTCCTGCCGCTGCGCCTTGCGATCTCCCTGGCATACTCGGCCACACGGGCGGAATGACCGTTGGTGTATTTATCCTTGGCGTCAATGGTGGCAGCCAGTGCACGCATGACCTGCAGGGACAGGCGTTCCACCTTCTTCCGCCTCTCCTCCGCCACCTTTGTCTGCTTTTCCACCTCCTGCTGCAAGTGCTTCTGCAAACGGTCCAGCTGCAGGATCCGGCTGACCCGTTGGATCATAATGTCAGCCACAAAGGGTTTCGTGATAAAATCCAGCGCCCCTTCCTGAAAACCCCTGATCTCCGTATCCCTGTCGTCATCCGCCGTCAGGAAAATGACGGGGACAGCTCTGTGGGCTTCCTGCTCCCGGATCCTTTCCATGACCGCAAAGCCATCCATTCCCGGCATATGTACGTCCAACAGGATCAGGTCGGGGACCTGTGCCTGCAGGAATTCCAGCGCCTTTTCCCCGGAAGAGACGCTGCTCACCCGGAATCCGTCATCCAGCATCTTTTCCGCGATCCGCAGGTTCATGGCATCATCATCCACGATCAGGATATGGGGACGCTTCTCTTCCTCCCCGGAGTCCTGCTGCCCGCCCGCAGTCTGCTGTCCCGCCGTGATCTCCCGGATCACCGTCTCAAGGCCGCCAAGCAGATTCCGATACTCTGTCATCATGCTTTCATGAGAGGCTGCAATATATCCGACATTTTTCTCCTTTGCAGCCGTCTCAAGCGCCTTTGCCTGTTCCGAAAGGCTGACCGCCCCGATGGAAAGGGAAGTGCTCTTTAACGCATGCACCAGGATCCTGTAATTCTCCCAGTCCTCTTTTTCATAAGCCTCCGCAATAAATTCGCTCTTTTGGTTCTCCACGTAGGCGGACAGCATCTCCTGGTAAAACGCTTCGCTGTCACAGCAGTATTCCATACCCAAGGCAGTGTCCAGCAGACCCTCCAGCCTTTCCGGCAGGGACAGGCTGTTTCCTGTACCCTGTATATTTCCCATTCCATGCACGCTTCCTGGCTCCTGCGTATTCCCTGTCCCCGTCATGTTTCCTGTATCCTGTGGCTCCCTCTGCACCAGTGGTTTCACATTCCCCGTCCGGCCTCCCCTGTCAGCGTACACCCGCTCCTGACCACTGACCGGGCTGTGCTCCTTTTCCTGCGTCAATTCCTTCGGCAGCCACATACGGATCATATTCTTCAGCATCCTGCCCACCACCGGTTTCGCCAGATAATCGTCAAATCCCGCATCCAGGTACTCCTGCTTCTCCCCTGCCACGGCATTTGCCGTGAGCACAATGACAGGGGTTTTTTCGCAAAGCCCTTTCTCCCGGATCATCCGCAATGCCTCCATTCCGTCCATGACGGGCATCATATGATCCATGAATACCATATGGTAAGAATTTTCCTCCAGCAGTTCCAGGGCCTCCACCCCATTATTTGCCGTATCGATCCTTATTTCCGTATCCCTCAGTATCCTGCGAAAAAGATCCAGGTTCATGACATTGTCGTCCACCGCCAGGATACGCGCCCCGGGGGCCGTGAAATCCTCTTCCCCGTATTTCATCAATAAGATATTGGTGTTGGCCGGCGCAAGTTTTCCGATGGGCGTCTCTTCCACGACAGCCTGTTCCAGCCGGAAGGAAAAGACACTGCCTTTCCCGTATTCGCTTTCTATCTGCAATCCGCTGCCCATCAGCCTTAAAAGTCTTGTCACAATGGAAAGCCCCAGCCCGACTCCCTGGACATTGCGCGTCCTGCGGGGATCGAACCTGGCAAAGCTTTCCGAGATCCTCCGTATATCCTCCCCATGCATCCCAATGCCGCTGTCCCTGACAGCAGTCTCCATGATTCCCGTTCCGTCCCCTGTCTTCTTCCAGCCGATCCGAATTTCCACAAATCCTTCCATGGTAAACTTTACTGCATTGGAAATCAGGTTATTAAAGATCTGCATAAGCCGTACCAAATCCCCCGAAAGCTGCCTTGGCAGCTTCTCGTCTATGTCAACGCGCAGCTTCAGCCCCTTCTTCTGCGCATTATACTCCGCATAGGTCAGTACATCCTGCAGAAGTGACATGACAAAATAAGGCTCCTGTTCCATGGTCAGTTCCCCTTTTTCGATATCAGTGAAATCCAGGATATCATTGACAATGGAAAGAAGCGTCCGGCCCGCCGCCTGGACATTGATGGCATATTCTGCGGTAGCGCTTTCCTTCGTCTCCTTCATGATCATCTCATTATACCCTAAAATGCCGTTGATCGGGGTTCTGATCTCATGGGACATATTGGTAAGAAATTCTGTTTTCGCCTGGCTGGCCGCTTTGGCTGTCTGCTCCGACTCCCGGGCGGCCTGTTCCGCCGCTTTCGCTGTCTGCTCCGACTCCCGGGCGGCCTGTTCCGCCCGTTCCGCTTCTCCCTTGGTCTCTTCCAGTTCCCGGATGGTTCTCACAAGCGCCTGGTAATCCGGCGTTTCCATGGTAAACATAATCATCATAAGCGCCAGCGTGGTGGAAAACAATCCCAGAAGCACCTCCGGAAACAGCAGAAGCTGTAGGGTCGGCCCTATAAAACTCAATACCAGATAAAGCACGATAGAGACCCGCTGCCATCTCTGAAACGATTGGAAATGGCATAGGAGGACAAATGCAGAACACGCTATCAGGTAGTAAGGCACCAGATACACCATGAGATACATTACGCCATGTATGTACGCCCCGTCCCCGCCTATGGAAAAGATGCACCCGGCCCATAAATTGACCGCAAGCATCCCGAGGTAGACACAGAGCAGGATCCTATTTATAAAAAGCATCCGGCTTTTTCCATTTTTCCTGTCAACGCAGAGCCTTGAATAATACATGAACTGATATCCCACAAATGCGTCCGCCGCAAAATATGCCGTGTTCAAAACAAGGTTGACCCACACCGCCAGGACAGCCGCATAGCTGATGGTAACCGCCGTGACCACATCCATGACATTCGCCAGCAGCACCAGCAATGTCAGCCTGCGGAATTCCCGGTTGATCCCGGACTGTACATTGTATTGCAGTTTCATGAAAATGTACAGGATCACAAGGAAAACAGCCGAGGCAACCTCAAAATAAATGTTATATACCAGTGACATAAACGACCCCATTTCTGCGCTTTTAGCTGCCGATCCCATCATACGCCCCATGATACCGATACCATGGTACGCCATATAGACCATACATACAGACCATATAGAATGATACGCCATACGGAATAATACACCATATGGAATGATACGCCATATGGAATGATACATCATACGGAATAACTATATAGAAAATATAGAAAAAAGCAATTCCTTTCAAGCAAAACTGCCTGATTGTCTCCTGGAATGCCAGATTGGAAACTTCTTTTTGTCCTTAAAAAAACAGGGAACTTATGATATACTTTTTATGTTATCTGGAATGATCCGGAATGTTATCTGAAACAGGATAAGGAGATTACCGCCATGCTGCTATACATTTGCGAAGACGCCGAGAGCGACCTGATCAGGTTAAAGCGGCACTTGCACAGATTCTGCGAAGAAAAAATGCTTTCCTTTGATATGGAGTCTTTCTCCGGGGGAGAGGGACTGATGACAGAGTTCCTACAGGCTGCTCGCCATCCGGATCTTGTATTCCTGGATATCTACATGGACGGAAAAAACGGGATCGACACTGCAAGGCAGCTGCGGGCTTCGGGATACACAGGCGGCATTATTTTTACCACCTCCTCCACGGAGCACGCCATGGACAGCTATGAGGTCAACGCTTTGTATTATCTGCAAAAGCCCTATGATTATAAACATTTTACAAACGCGATGGAACGCTGCCGCGACATCTTTCAGAAAGCCCAGCAGCAATTTACTTATACCGTGAGGAAAAAGGAATTTACCATACCGTATGCGGATATCGTCTTTTTTGAGACTGGCAGGCACACTGTAATACTCCATACGCTCACCCATGCCGTTTCCTTTACCGGAAGCCTCACGGATATCGTCAGGCAGTTCAGCGGTACGGACGGCTTCCTGCCCGTGGGCGGAAGCTATCTGATCAACATAAACCATGTGAAAGGGCTGGCGGAAAATGACCTGGCCATGGCGGACGGTTCTGTGGTACAGATCCCCCTGAAAAGGCGCGGGGAAATACTCCCTGTTGTGAAGTCTTTCCTGGAGCGTGTTTGAAAATGCATTCGGCTCAAATCTGCCACAAATTGCGACGCGCAGCTGGCGAAAAGCGATTTCCCAACACGCTCCAGCGAAGCGCTGAGGAAACATTACTGTTTTTCATGCGTGGCAAAAGCATTTCTTCCTCAATTCTTCCTTTAGGTACTCGTACCGCAGGCGCTTCTCCTCCTTTGCGAAATGTGTCTCCCGCATCTGTATGGGATTGTCCTCATAGGAAAGCGCTTCCTCGCCAAACTGCTCGCTTGTCAGGTCAAATACACGGCCGCCAGCCACATTGTAGCAGTGGTAATTTCCGTCCGGCCTTGGTATGCCATAGACCTCCCCGCCAAAAATATCCTGGGCAAGGAAGGCTGTGATGGAGCACTGTCCCAACGTCCTGTTTTCCCTGGCCCAGGTCTCCCGCATCCTGGGCGCGCAGGTCTCGGCACACCAGATCCCTGACAGGAGATCATAGAGATGCCTGGGATCCCTGATCTGTCTGTATTCCTCCGCCACGGCGGGGATATCCGCCTGCTGCCAGCCGTAAAATTTGTATTCTTTCATGTTACATCCTCCGATTTCATAATCTGTTTCCTGTTACTCCCGCAGCCAAACAAGTTCAAGCCCCTCCGTCATTATATGTCGCCAGCCGTTCCTTCAACAAAGTGTTCCTCCTGGTGACCGTCACATTGCGGACGGCATAGGACAATGCCTTTCTCGTTCCCACCATCACCAGGATTTTCTTTGCCCTTGTAATTCCCGTGTAGATCAGGTTCCTCTGCAGCATGACATAATGATTCATCAGGATGGGCATGACGACGATAGGATACTCCGAGCCCTGCGCCTTGTGGATGGTTGTGGCATAGGCATGTACCAGCTCGTCCAGTTCCGTCACATCGTACTCGATCAGGCGTCCTTCAAAGTCCACCTTCAGCGTCCTGTCCTCTTCGTTTACCGATGCAATGATCCCGATGTCCCCGTTGAATACTTCCTTGTCATAATTATTCTTGACCTGCATGACCTTGTCATCTGTCCGAAAGGCAAAACCGCTTCTGCGCAAGGTCTGCTTAGGCACAGTCACCGCCCCCCTGCCGCGCATGAAAACCTGCTGTTCCGTGGGATTCAGGGCTTCCTGCAATGCGAGGTTCAGGTTGGTAGCACCTACCACACCCCGCTGCATGGGTGTCAGCACCTGGATCTGGGTGGGAGCCACATGATAATAACCGGGCAGCTTCGTCCTGACCAGTTCCACGATTTGGGACGCTGTGCTCTCCGCATCCTCATTATCCATAAAGAAAAAATCCGTATCCTTTCCATTAGATATATCCGGCATCTTTCCTTCATTGATCCGGTGGGCATTCATAATAATCCTGCTTGTCTGTGCCTGACGAAAGATCCTCGTCAGCCGGATCACCGGAAAACTCCCGGAATCGATCATATCACGCAGGACATTCCCCGCCCCCACAGAGGGAAGCTGATCGATATCCCCCACCAGGATGAGCCGCATGGCGGGCGGTATTGCTTTCAGCAGGGCATTCATGAGGATAATGTCGATCATGGAACATTCATCCACGATCAGTACATCGCCCTCCAACGGATTCTCTTCATTTTTCTGGTACCCTTCCGGCGGTTTACATTCCAGCAGACGATGAATGGTCTTCGCTTCCAGACCGGTGGCCTCCGTCATTCTCTTTGCCGCACGTCCTGTGGGCGCTGCCAGAAGGATCTTCAGGCCGTATGCCCTGTAGGCGGAAATAATGCCATGTGTCGTCGTTGTCTTGCCGGTTCCCGGCCCCCCGGTCAGCACCATGACCTTTGCCGTGGCCGCCTGCCGGATGGCATCCGCCTGTATCTCGTCGTAGGCCATCCCCGTCTTTTCCTGTATGGCTTCCACATCCACGGAAAGCTTCTGATTTCCTGTGCTTTCCCTGGCCTCCATCAGCTTCCTGTAGAGCCTGTCGCCTGCCGGCGCTGCGGCCAGCCTCTTCAATTTCCCCGCCACACCCACCTCGGCATAATAAAAAGGCGGCAGATAAACCGGCGTAACGGGATTGCCGTCCTCATCTGTCTTAGTGATCCTACGCTCCCGGATCAGCTCTTCCTTCTTCAACATTTCATCCATTGTCATGATAACGGTTTCCGGTGAGGCCTCCAAAAGTTCAGACGCCTTATCCACCAGCTGCTGTATCCCGGCATACACATGCCCTTCATTGGAAAGCTCCGAGAGGGTGTACATCAAACCGCTCCGCAGTCTCACATAGGATTCCTTTTCAAATCCCAGCTTTCCGGCGATCTGGTCAGCAGTCTTGAAGCCGATCCCCCAGATATCGTCTGCCAGCCGGTAGGGATTTTCTTTCATGACGGCAATGCTTTCATTCCCGTACTGCTTATAAATCTTTGCCGCAAAGGAAGAACTGACCTGATGCTCCTGTAGAAACAACATGATATTCTTGACTTCCTTCTGCCGCTCCCAGGACTGCGCGATCATCTGTACCCGTTTTCTTCCAATCCCCTCTACCTCGATCAGACGATCCACATGCTCCTCAATGACGGTAAAGGTATCTGCTCCGTACTTCTGCACAATCCGCTTTGCAAACTTCGGCCCAACGCCTTTGATCAGGCCGGAGCCGAGATACTTTTCCATTCCGTACACAGTGGCCGGAAGGGTCTCCTCCCAGTTTTCAGCCACAAACTGTCTCCCGTATTTCGCATCCACCTTCCAGCTGCCTTCCGCCAAAAGGACGGATCCCACATTGGCATCCAGCAGATTGCCCACAACCGGTACCAGGTCACTGTAATCCTTCACCCTGCATTTCAGTACGGAATACCCATTCTCCGGGTTCTGGTATGTAATTCGTTCCACGACGCATCGGATCCTGACCACTGTGTCCACCTCCTGCTGTCAATGCACTCCAATGATCATTTATTATACACAAAAAACCATCTCCCGTCAAAATCCGGTGCGGGCTTGATAGGCTTCTCTTAACCAGGCTGAGTTTTCCTTTCCGTTTCCTCCTGCACGGTACTTTTCATGTTTTCTTCCCGTTTCCTTCTGTATGGTACTATTCATAAAATACAAAATAATGATTTCCTGAATAAAAGTCTAATTGCTCTATAATATTATTTGAATCAAAATTTTATAAAACTCATCTTTTGCATATTTTTCCATAAATGGACTATGTCCACATTTCTCCAAAACATAAGCTTCACACAAAACTCCATTTTCCTGTAATGGAATTGTTACACCTTTTACCGGATGAGGGTCAACTTGTCCTTGTATTAAATATATTTTACTCTTAATATTCTGAAAGGAGGTCAGTAATTTCCCGCTGGTTCTCAGTTTAACCGCTTCACTCCACACCTTATTATGCATTTCGCTATCTGTTTTATCTGCCTTATGCTCTTCTCTTCTTTCAAGACAATAATTATCTGATTTTTCAAGTATGTTTGGAATTTTCTCCAGATCCTCATCTGTTACCCGGTTATCAATTACCCTTCGCAATATTACGCTATCTTCTTCCGATAAATTTTGAAATCTACGAATTCCTATTTCCGAAACATATTTGTCTTCAAGCGGACCACTGCCAATTAAAATGACATGCTCCACCAGTTCTGGATATTTTTCTGCAAAAAGCGCAATTAGCCACGCCCCCCAAGAATGCCCAACCAAAGTTACTCTATCACTGCATATATCATTGATTTGAATATACAATTCTTCTATAAGCTCGGCTATGGAATACTTTGATTGTAAAGCTTCAACAACACCAATTTGTGATAATTCCGCCAATTCCTGTGCAAATCCTTTTAACGACCCTATTGCTCCAGGACCGCCATGAACCAAAACTATTTTATAAGGCGCCTCGCCATATAATCGTACCAATTCTGTTCCCCCTCCCCATCAGAAGGTTAGCATTCTTTCCCCCTCTAATTGACAAATTTAAACTCAGCGCTCTGTCTGTTCTGTCATAATTCCCCAACGAATTCCAAACCTGTCAACAAAAACAACTCTGCAGGAACTGTAGGGCGTCGCTTCCAGTTGATATATTGTCTTGCTTCCTTCTTTCATGATTTCATATGCTCTTTGCACTTCTTCTTTTGTATCATACATAATAGTGAGAAAATTGGAATAACACGTCTGAAATTCAATATCCACATGGTCACTCATGATAATTCTTTGATTTTCCAATACAAGCTCCGAATGATATATATAATCTTTTTGATTTTCCTTAAGTAGCGGAAGATAGGCCGGGTCATTCGCCTCACCATATGTAATCATGCAGCTAATCCTTCCATTAAATGCCTTTTCATACATTTGAATTGCTTCCCGACAGTTTCCTCCAAAATTTAGTGTAGGTACCATCTGCATTTTTGTTCTCCTTTTCCATCAGATCATTCACTTTCAAGTTCAACTACAGTTCATGCAAAATAGGGCTTTCAAAACGTCTATTGCGTAACACAGTACGCTTTTCTCCTTATTAAAAAACAATGCACTCCTGCTCCAGCTTTATGTTTTCTTCCAGCATAAATCCGATTATCTCACAAAATTCTTTCTCTTTACCTATTTTCTCCAATCGCTTTCGATCAGACTCAGTCAAGCTCTTTCCATATTTCATATATCGTTTCAGCGTATCCAAATCCATATGATAACTTAAAAACGGAATACCCGTCTTTTTCCGCAGATCCAACAGAATGGAAAATCCTCCGGCATCAATATCTCCAAAATGATAATACTCCGCGTCCGGGATTGTCTCATAAATCATTTTTAATAAGGTTCTTCGAATTCTGTTATGATACCCGCCAAGGTATATAAAAAGGCAGTCTTCCTCCCAAGATCTAAAAAAAGAAGTAAGATTTTCAATGGTAATCACTTTCTTTATCTTACTCAAATCTGAAAACCGAATATTTGAAAGATCCTCTCCAGAAATACCTATTCCCTGCTTTAACAGGGATAAATCCACGATTTCCTCACCGACAGATATCCTGGCATCCCCTTTAAAATACACATAATCAGGAGTTCTGTAAATTCCATGTTCCGCTAACAATTCCAGGGTGTCCATTTCCGTATATTCTTCTGAAAACTGCCGGAATACTTTCGCGATACGATTTACTATCCCTTCAAAATACTTTGAATCCTGAAAATGTATAATAGAAAATTCCCTGATATAGCATGGCTTCCTATTTTGCTCTACAAGTGCACATGCACGGAGAAATTCTTCCGTTTCTTTCCTGTTCTCCAACGCAATATATTCTTTGACAGACCGATGGTCTTGCAGCCGTTCCAGAAGATATCTGGCAAACGCCTCCGTAATAGGCACTTCCATGTCCAGATATTTCTGAAGCAAGGTAATATTTTCTTCTTCCAATCCCCTCTTTGGCTTACGTCCCACATACTGATAAACCTCCTCTATATGATCTGCCATCAGTCTGACTTTCCGAATCATATAATCCTGCTTGTTATCTTTCCAAATGATACGGATTAGCTCTTTACTCTCCAATAGCTTCATCAAAATATGAACCCTTTCATATTCATCAGAACTCTCATCAAAGTAGGATGGGATTGATGTCTTTGTAAAACGAAATTCTATCTGTATGTTCCGCTTATTCTCCCCTGTGGACAGCAGGCTATTCTCATATGCATCCAACAGATGATTTAAAACCTCCCGATCATACTGCGCCATTGATATACCTCTCTACAAAGCTTACCTTTTCGTCCGTCATCACCAGTAGCGTTTCTTCAACAAACGGACTGATATACTGTATTTTATCAGGGGGAGCCGCAATGAGAATCTGTAGTGGAAGCCTTCTTAAGAATTCCAGAACACCGCCGATTCTTTCGTCATCCATGTTGTTAAAGGCCTCATCAAACAGCACTAGGCCGATTGCTTCTCCTCCGATGTTGTTTTTATAAAGTTGGACGAAAGATGCAGCTACCGTTACATAAAATGGCGTCTGCGTTTCACCGCCGCTCTTTTCTTCACACACTTTGGAATACAGGGAATAATTTCCGTCACTATGAATGATGCGGATGTCATAATCCATATAGGTCCGATAATCCGTAAATTCATCCAAAGCCTTAGCATTATTCTCATTATCCAGCGCCAGCCGTTCAAATAATTCCTCTATGACCGCTTTATGATTTTCGTGAAACAACCCACTGAAAATGGATTCTCCCTGCATGGCATTAAAGTCATCCATAATCATCTCATAATACTGCCTATATCTTTTACTCGGCATATATAGAAACTCATACTTTTCATTGCTGAATATAATATCGTCAAGCGCTTTATTCAGCTCTTTGAATTCCCCCTGAGCCATCTTCATATTTTCCTGCAATTTCGAAAGAAACTGCTCCCTGAACTCTTCCTCCGCCGCACATCTGGCCGCCTCCACTTTTCCTTCATACTGCAGCAGTTCCGAATTCTTGAGCTTCAGATATTCTGTTTCAAAATCCGGATAACCCTCCATCGTTGCCGGCGCCCCAAAGTCATGAGCTGTTTTGTATTCGCCCATGAATTCTTTCATGGAATCTACGGCCTTATCCACCAGTGTCTGATTCGCTTTTCTCCGTCTGAGATAATTATCCCGAAACTGCGAAAAGGATTTGTCCTCCGTATGTTTCTCATATTCCTGCTCCCACATGGGCAGAGAATCCCCGGCTTTATTTCCCAATTCCTCGTATATAACTGCTTTTTCGGTATGCTTTATCCGCCAGTCTGCCACCTGTTCTTTTTTCAGTCTGATTCTTTCTTCCGTTTTGCCTGTCGCCCTGTTCAAAGAATCCAGCTTAACCGTCAACTCTTCCAATATTTTCTCTAATGCTGACAGCTGTACCTGTTTCATAATCATATTGGAATTCTTCTCCAGAGTAGCAATATTTTCTCTGCATTTATTGATTTCCAAATCAACCTGGCGCAAATCCCCAATAACATCCAGCCTGTACTTGATATCTGTATCATGCTCTGTCTCCAAAGGTTCCAGGACGGATTCCATCTGTTCCAGTCTGGTATGAATCTGTGTCAATTGCCCCGTAACTTCTTCCCGCCTTTTCCTGGCCTGTTCCAGCTGCACCTTTAACGCATTCTGACCAATGTACGGGGTTTCAAAAGTGGCCGGCTTTATGGCACTGGCCACATGATTCTGATACTTCATACACTCTTTTGTAATAGATGTTTTATAGTTTTTCAGATCCCGGTAATGGGCGCACATGTGTACTTTGCCCAAAATCATATTGATATAACGTTTTGCATATTTATTTTTTGAGGTGACCATTACAGCCAATGAGCCCTCCGGTGCCGTATCATACTGATCCAAATTCCGTGTATTGATGAGGCCAACCCCATATGCCTTTCCCTCTTTTCGAAGCCTGTCATAAATACCCAAGGCAATATCAAAACTATCCGGTTCTACTAAAACGTAAAACCTCTGTGTATTCAGATAACCCTCTACCGCATTCCTCCATGAATCATCAGTGATTTCTAACATTTCACATAAAATGCGGGGTTCCGGTGTTCTGCCAATGCGTTGGAATTCTTCTTTTATGGCCGTTCTGACACGCTCAACATCTTCTGCGTAGGATAGCTTTTTCCTCATCAATTGTTCTATTTTTCTGTCCAGCTCCTGCTTCTCATTGCTGACCCTTGCTTCTTCCGCTGATACTTCCGCTCTCTTTTTGAAAATCTTATCACGCATTTCATTTTTATAGGTGAGCACATTCAAAAGTGTATTCTTCATCTCCGCCAGGCTGATGCCTTTATCTATTTCGTGTAGATTTTTGTAGTAAAGCTTTACCGAATTATCTACATCTTTGACTTCCAGCAGCTTCTTAAGCTGCCCCTTCGCCGCATCTATGCTTTCTTGGAGTATTCCGCGCTCTACCAGCATTTCTTCCTTTTTGTCTTCCAATAAACGCAGCCTTTTCTCCTGTTCATCCTTTGCCAGAAAATCCTTATCTGTTGCAAGCTCTGCCCTCAGATCATCCCTGATCTGCTGCTTCTCGCTCTGTTCTGCTCTCGCGGAGTCAATCTGCCTGTTCTGCTCCTCCAATCTGAGGGTATCAGACTGTATTTCCGACTGCGCCCCCTTGATATCTTCGCCAATCAAATCGGATTCCACTCTGGCAAGGTAATATTCATACTGGCTATCCCTGCGCAAGCCGTCCACTGCCTGCTCATGCATGGTATTGATTTTTTCCAATCTGCCAATGCGAATCTTCACATTCTCTAATGTGTGCTGCAAATCCTGATATGTGCGGACATTTTCACGCAGCACGTCAATATTCACTTCTTTTTCGTCTAGTACATAGGAATAAACAAAATCTTTGATATCATCGATTGGTCTGAAAGCCAGAGCCTTTGGAATCAGTCTGAAGAATTTATCTTCGATTCGCCCAAACCTGTTTTTCATCATAGACCTGGCCTCTTTGTCCGTTGTACACCATTGCTTAATTTTTTTAGCGTTCGTAGTTCTGAACTGATTGATAGACTTCGGCGTTTTTCCCTGGAAAAAAAGAGAATCCTCCAGGCGGATGCCATCCATCAAATATCTGGCCGTTTTTTCCTGTCCTTCAGAAGCCGAATCCACCACTGCCCCCACCACGAAGTACTTATCCCTTTTTTCCTCGTAGAATTCCAATGCAATATGTGCACTGATTTCGCCGGTACGTTCATAGGGTTTCTTTTCCCGTCCTGATTTGCAGCGGATATATCCTGTCAGTTTTCTCTTTCCATTTTCGTGTGCCGCTTTATTGAAATAATTTGTGGAACAAATTACCACAAACTGGATTGCATCCAAAAGAGTGGACTTTCCGGCACCATTTTCACCGGAAATCAAAGTGGATTTTTCAAATTCAATGGTGGTGTTCGTAAAGCGATGCCAGTTAATCAGCTTCACCCTCATCAGCTTCTTCACTGCTTTTCCCTCCCTTTCTATAAATCTCCAGTTTCTCATAGACAGCCTTAATATCTTCCACCCGAACAGCCATCAGAATTGCGTCGAAAATAATGATACGGGCTTCTCCATCTGTCAGATTGGTATCGAGTGTTTCAATCAGTTGAAATCTTTTTAATGTACTGATTGCATTGCGAAAAGTCGTTTTATCAATCATCTTGTCCCTGATTTTCAGACTTAAAAATTTTTCATGGATATCCCCCACATTTACGATCACTTCGTCCGAAACCGAAAGCTCTCGCCTTTTTTCGTCATAAAGAATCCGAAGAATCAGCAAGAGAATAGATTCAAACAACTTCATATTATAACGGTTATAATTCTGGGGATTTGTCAGTTGGATGACACCATATTCTTCATTAAGCTCCAGACGGTATCCCAAAAGAGAAAAACATTCCGAGAACTTTTCTTTATATTTTTTCACAAAATAGTAATCCGACTTATTTGTTTCGTTTCTCTTACAAAGAAAGCAAGAGCTTAGCAGACGATTGCAGATTCTTGAAAAGTCGTCTTTATCCCGCTGCAGCATTCCGTTTAGAATATCCATTCCTATTAATGCTCCTTCCTATGTATCGTAAAATCAGTAAAGCGATAGCCGTCTTTTTTTATCATCTCTTTTACGGCAATCGTATACTTCATATTTTTTCTCTGTCCATAAAGTCTGATATAAATCATTTTGACAAAATCATCCGTATTTCCCAAAGGCAGCTCTGAAGCCAACATTTCCTGCCTGTCGCCAAGCTGCTTTTCCACATAATTATTTATCTTTTCCGGATTTAAAACTTTTGCCAGCTTTTCCAGCATCCGTCTCATTTTTTCATCTCGAAGCTTCTGATCCGGCTCCTCATAAAGAAGCATTTCCGGCTCAAATGCCTTTTTCCCCTCAATCGGCGTATAAAGAGACTTTTCATCTAACACAGCAGAGCTGTAAATTCGGATTAGTTCATCCATAAATCCAATTCGATAAATTCCGTCCAAATCCTTATTATCCTGGTTAATTTCTTCGTTCATCCCCGACAGGATTTCTTTGATCTGTCCTCTGACATCTTCCCCGCCTATCAGATAAAATTTTGCCCTGTTGATTGCCGCTCTTTGATACTGCGTATTCTTGCGGTTAATCTCTAACAGAATCTCGTCCATATTCTGAAAGGCATCTATCACCTGATGAATGTAGTGGTAGACCAGCTCCTCCGCCTCATCTTTCGAAATTTCCCGAATACCCGCCAGTTCCCGGCTGGCTTTTTCCACATAAGACTTACTACGGCTCTTGCTTTCCAGTCTTTCTATAATCTCCGGACGGAATTTTGAGACATTGTCCGAGGTCAGCAGCCGATGATAAGCCTTATCCACGATATTCTCGATATAATCGTTGAAAAGCACGTTCATAATCTCGGCAGGCGTCTTATATCTGGTCAGTTCATCTATGTAATGCTTGATGCCGGAGCTTAGGTTTTTCAGGCCGGTAATCAGCATATCCGTATTTTCCACTATGGACAAAAGAACAATCCCGGGATTGTCCGTGGCGCTTCGCACCAGACTGTATATTGTATAGATATACCCCTGATATTCAATCTGTTTTCCTTCTGCAATCTCAAGGAACGTCTTTATTACCTTGACTGCATATTCCTTAAAATTAATTCTCTGCACATAGCTTTTATCTGTTTCAATATCGATCCATCCATAATTTTCCAGCTTCCGAAGCATCCAGTTTGCTTTGTCTCTTGCAGGTTTTCCTTCTACCTCTTCCCCTTCAAGCTCTGATGCCTGCGTCTGTTCAAAATAGTACTCTAATTCCTCTACCAGAACATCTCTTTCCACACCAAATGAAAGCTGATGATCCATGACGGAAAACAGCTTGCAGATACATTCCCAATATACTGTCTTATTCGGAGATGCCAGCGGTACAAAAAAATGTTCATCTATAACATGAAACACATTGGTCTCCTTTCAAGGAAGCTGATGGATAATATCCAACAGTAGTTAGCCAAGCACGTTTGTAAACTTCGCGCAAAACCGCGCTCATTTTTTGAGCGAAGTTTCACTTTCAAATGCAAATCCCTTATAAATCCTTATTGCAATAGTACTTCTTTTGGGGTAATAATCATCTTTCTTTTGGGTAGTTTCGGGATGGTTTTCCCGATTAGTCATCCATCTACATTCATAATTTTAGAATCCTGCATTAACGTTCCTTTATTCAAAAGATAGAAGTCTTCTAAAGTCGGCATTCTCTCTAGCACTTTTCTATCTTTTGAATATTTTCAAAAGATAATCAAAAGATAGAACTTCTATTCTTTCGTTTTAAGATTGTCTAAAGCAATTTGAAGTTGTGTTATTTTCTCATCCGCCGTTTCCCTAATTGCATACTTCGTTGCCGGCCCGCTTCCTATCCTCTGCACCAGCTTTTTTTCATCTAAGATATCCAGCCACCTTCTGACTTTATAATCTGACAGGCCAGTCTCTTCTCGCATTTTTGAAACAGACCTTGGCATATCGCTTTTTAAATATGCTGACCGCTCAAATCATAGCTGTACACACGATTCAATACACGATAGGGCACATCCATGTGATGGTTTATTACTTTTTCTTTTCCGATCCATTCTAATGTGGGCATCTTTCATCCTCCCCATGTGCATTAATCCCTGCATGTATACATCAAATCTACATATTCTTGCACGCGCTATTTTCATTTAGCACTTTTCATTATAGCCTATTTCTTTGGACGCGGCAAGCAATTGTTCGGAATATCCTTTTGGGATATTTCGAACAGCACTCCCGCCCTAAAGTGCGATCGCTTTGCTTGTTGAGGATACCCCAAACCCCAGCAAAAATGTATTCCACATTTTTGTGAACACACCTTGCGGTGTGACTTTTGATTTTGCAACCTATCATCTTCAACCCTGTTGAAATTTAGTCTATGACTAATTTACTTACCTATTTTCTCCTACAAATACTTGCAATTACTGGCATTTTGAAAATAATATTGCTTCAAAAACAAGCAGATCTGATGTATTTTAAACTTCTGACATCAGACCTGCCCATTCAAAGTATTATTAGCAATCACACCCTTATCCATATGTATTTTATTTATAATCTACCGCATTAACCGAATCACTCCACTGTCTGTCAAGCATCTCCGCCACTTTCTCTTGTTCCGACGGATACAAATGTCCATAGGTATTCAGCGTAATCTTTATATCCTTATGTCCCAGCCGTTCCTTAATAATCATAGGCTGCACTCCCCTGTGAATCAGATACGCACAATGGGAACGCCTGACATCATGAACACGTATCTTTTTCACCCCAGCCTTATCCGCATGACTCTTAATAACATGCTGCACCTCTTCCGGGACAATCGGAAAGATTCTCTCATCGGCAGGGATCAAATAAAATGTATTTATATAGGCCTTAATCTCTTCCACTAAAAACTTTGGAATAACCACTGTACGAATCGACTCATCCGTCTTCGGTTTTGTAATCTCATCCTGCCCCTTATGGCGAAAGTATGTTTTTGTTATGGATATCGTATTTTTAACAAAATCAATATCACTGCTTGTCAGTGCCAGAGCCTCACCAATCCTGCATCCACTGTAGAAAAGAAGATCAAACAGCACATGGTATCTGCCCCACTCTCAAATGTTGCGACAAATTGATTAAACTCATCAATAGTAAATAAGTGCAAGGAAAAACAATGTAGCCATTTTGTAGCCACTTTAGTCTTCTAAAGCGGTTTCCCATTCAAAAAGGCTCCCGAGAAACCTCTCAGAAGCCTTGAATTTACTGTAAATCTCTCAATTACTCAATAATCGTAGCCACACGACCAGAACCAACTGTACGACCACCCTCACGGTATTTGAATAGCGTTTTTTATGGTATTTTCTATACTTTTTATTGTTGAAAACAGCGTAAAATCGTTATTTTTGTATGGCGTATTTTTATTTATATGATTTCTTGGCACCGTTTTGGCACCAAAATACTTTTCTCCTTATCCACCCTTATGACATGGTGCTAGCACCATGTATAAATAACATTAACAAGGAAAATATCAATTCGTTGTCCTCCACCACTCTAATCAACAAATTGAAATTTACTTCTTAATTAGTCGTTTAATTTTTGGAAGTATGAAACTCCCTAACAAATATAAATTACACAGATATACAAATAGATTTCCAATATACGAATAAAGAGTAAATCGCCCTTTCGTGATAACCTGTGCAGATAATGTCTTTGTATCAGACTGAAAGTAATCGGTCTGTGCCAGCACACTGCCTTTAAAATCTGAAACAATCGACATTCCCTTATTTGTATGTCTGATTATATTACTTCCATTTTCAACCCCTCGCACAATCGCCGTCTTTGAAGCTAATAATGTCATTTCTTTCCAATCCGAAGCCGGAACAAGCAGTATATCTACATTATCTTTACCTGCCTGCTGTATGTTCGACAAAAATGCCATATCAGAACATATGAACGGAGCAATTCTCCCGTATTCTGTATCAAAACTTTTTAATATCCCATCTCCTTTTTGACACAGCTCTCCGATGGAACGTCCATACTTAAAATATTCTGAAATAAGTTCTCCCTGTGGATTGAATGCTACCGTTTTATTTTCCTTTAAGTCCACATAAGGAGTTTTCACCAGCAGCGAAACAATCAAATAAATTTCTTCCTGTTTTGCCACATCCGACGCTCGTTGTAGCAGTATATTTTCATCTTGTTTTAAAACTGCTCCATTCAGTTCCGACCAAAAAACAATCTTTGCCCCTGCTTGTGCTTCCAATTCTGTTTTTTGGAAAAGTTCATCAACTACTGATGATAGTTTATTCCTTGCGTTTGTAATATTTTCATCAGTAAATGTATCAGTATAAAATGTAGAATATATATCTTTATCATCATTGAGCAGATGTGAAATCGGAACGGTTACACCAGCGATCCTAACACTTTTATCTGAATTTCCTACAAAATGAAACATAACAATTCCATAAGCAAACACCAATCCAATTACAGAACCATATACGATGATATATTTTTTGATGTATTCCTTTTTGTTTTTATTGTTCCAAATCCATATAACCATTGCCGCCGTCCAATATATTAAAAAAGTGATTCCATAGATTCCTGTTATCGTTACCATTTGTAGTAGATATAGATTTTGGTATTGTGTATAAGCGTCAGACAGCCCTCCCAATATAGGATATATCAGATAGATGATATACTCTATTGATACCATTATACTTGCAAAAATAATAGTGTGCTGAAATCTCATTTTTGATTTTGACCAGTAGATATACGGTAAAACTTTCAGAAAAGATAACAAAATTGATACCATTATACATATCTTTATGTCCATTCCAATAGCTCTCCCAAACTGGACAACAAATCCAATGGCATATATAGAACTAATTATAAGATATACTTTACGTGTATGATTGAGATAAACCATACACAGAAACAAAATTGGATAAATCCACGCAAAAATCGGAACACACCATTCTCCGTTGGACATTACATAAATTAGAAAACTTAATATAATAAAAGCTGAAAAGTATTTATTTTTAAAGAACTTTTTCATATTTACAATACTCTCCTAAACATTGATTTTTCGCTCTATTTGCTCCCCGACAAACCCGAAGTTGTATTTTTAAATATTAACATTATACATATGGAATTTTTGATTTCTGTATCTTGATTTTATTTGATTCCACATCTCTAATATACATATATTTCCTTAATAATATTTTCAAATCTTTTTCCTCAATCTGACATTTTGGTCCTAAAATTATCTTTTTTATAAAATCTTCTTTACATTTTTCAAATCCAAACTCAAAATATGAACAAATATTATTTTGTAGACTTCTAAATTTTAAATCACTACATGAAAATGACCCAAATATTTCATCATCAGCATGGAATGCCCCATTGAAAAATGGCTCATTTTTCCCGGTATCTTCATCAAAGTTTCCTACTTGTTTTCGAAATAGACGCCATTCTCTTTCCTCACTAAATTTAGGATGTTTAAATGCAAATCTCTCTTGTAAAATAGGAGTTATAATTGGGGCAAGATTAAACATTATATCTGCTAGATTTAGTTCTTTCTCAGTTATATTCTCGAATATATATTTTAAGTGTCCTTCCATATATTCTTGAATATTTTTTAAGACAGATTTTTGATTATAGATAACCTTTACAAAGTCATAACTATACATATCATCAATCTTTGATAACAATTCCGCATTAAATCCTATTGCAACCCCTTGTCCATCATTTCCATATGCCCTCCACTGACTTAACAAATCGGAGCTTTCAGAAAAGCAGCAAAAATAATTCTTAGTATTTTGAACGATATATGCTGAACCTAAATAAACACTTTCTATCGCTTTTTTTAAAACTATTTTTACTAAAGTTAACAATTCATTATTAACTTCTCCTTTGTATGATTCAACTATATTTAAAAGCATTTTTTCCATTTGTCCAGCAAAATACCTTAATTCACTTTTATCATTTGTTTTCTCTGCATCTGATAGCCATATACAATAATTCTGCAATATTTTAAGCATAGTATCAATAGAACAATAATGATATAAAATATTGGGAGCTTTAGGCTCATATTTTCCACATTCTTTCAAAAATGTGTGCATTCTCATACCTCCTCAAATCCCGATTTGTTCATTTAATTATATCATTTCCGTTCCTCATTTACCACATAAATATAGGGTGCAGCAACCACCGCACCCCACATTTATTA
This sequence comes from uncultured Lachnospiraceae bacterium, assembly GCA_948473115.1. Classification (GTDB taxonomy): domain Bacteria; phylum Bacillota; class Clostridia; order Lachnospirales; family Lachnospiraceae; genus Acetatifactor. The sequence continues at coordinate 36,158 of CAOKWI010000045.1, forward strand.
TCGTTCTAACGATTTCTCTATCTTCCATTTTCGTCCTTTCAAATCGTTCTGTTTCTCATAAAGATTATTTCGCTCTTTGCAGAGTTCTTTCATGCGCTCCAACTGCGCCCGCACTCCCTCCCGGCAATCCGGCTCTATCTTTTTATATTCCCCGGTCAGATTGCGGATTGTATTATTGTTTTCCTTTATCTGCTCCGACAGGCATACCCAGTCTATCAGATTTTGCACTTCCTTGTC
>CAOKWI010000046.1 GCA_948473115.1 uncultured Lachnospiraceae bacterium
CCGCTAAGACCGCCCCCCAAAGTCCGCCTAGGGCAGGACAGCACGTCGCCGCCTGCCTTTCCGCAATCTATAATTATTTAAGGCAGATGACCGTGTTTGCATGGACAAAAAGCCGCTATATCTTTTCTTGGCATATATCGTGTCAACCAAGATCCAATGAAACTCAAAATATTTCTACAGGTGGAAATATTTCCACTTATATGATTACAGTATTCTTAAAATCGGCTCTAAATAGTTACTGCGATTATGCAATATAATGAGGGATCGATTTATATACATTAAAACTTGCAGGAAACAGGTGCAGGGGAGGCAGGGGTACTTTCTGCGCCGTGAGTGAGATGTGGAGAGGAGACTCCGTCGATGCTCGTCCAATGGCGAGCATTGACGTGCATGAGGCTCATCGGAACGCCTATCGAGCCGCCGCAGAAAGTACCCCTGCCTCCCCCGCGCCGTCCCCTTTGCCACTAAGCAAGCAGCCTGGCATCACCGGGGCTGAACTGCTATTATTTTGGTCTTCAATTTTATACTTCTATAGAAAAATGCTTCTTTACATGATAAGATATAGAAGTAAAGTCAGTCGCACATGACCATGTACATCCGAAGGATCTGCGCAAAGTGTCCGATCATTTCTGCACAGATCCAAACCGAAAAGGGGTTGATTACGCAATGAATAAGCCTACCAGGGAACAACAGCAGATCATCGAGGCCACAGAAGGATACGTGCGCTGCGGCGCTGTCCCGGGTTCCGGAAAGACATACTGCATTACCGGCCGCATGGCGTACCTGATCACGGAACTTTATGTGGATCCGTCATCCATTGTGGCGCTGACGTTTACGAACAAGGCGGCGGCAGGCATGACGCACAGACTGAAAAAGATGATCGGAGACGAGGCCGCCTGTTTTACGGGAACCTTTCATGGATACTGCAATAAAATCCTGAAGGAAGAAATATACCGTCTCTCTTACCCCAGGGCGTTTACCATAGCCGATGTAAGGGGGCAGACGGATATCATCCGCGAGATTGCGGAGGAGCTTCACCTGTCCTTAAAGGATTTTACGGCAAGGGCTTATCTGGAGGAAATTGCGGAGAGGAAGCTGGCTGGCGGTTACATTGCCTATATGGCCGGTCCGGATAAAACGAAGCTGCAGGAGAAAATAGCGTCAGCGCAGGATGACATTGAGAAGGTTTATTATAATTTCCTGATGAAGCAGAGGGATAATTATGTGCTGGATTTCAATGATATCATAGAGTTCACAATCCATATCCTGCAGACATATCCGGATGCCCTTGCAAAATGGCAGGATAAATGTATGTATATTCTTTGTGACGAATACCAGGATGTGAATGCCAGGCAGGAGCTTTTGCTGAGCCTGCTGAGCGGAAAATACCAGAATCTTACGGTGGTGGGGGATGACGACCAGTGCATTTACGGCTGGCGGGGCTCCAGGGTGGAATATATTGTTGACTTTGATAGCAGATATCCCGGGGCAAAAAGCTTTTACCTGACGGAGAATTTCAGGAGCACGCCGGAAATAGTGGCTGTTGCCAATTCCCTGATTACCGCGAACCAGAACCGTCTGGCAAAGCAGATGGTCTCCAACAGACCCTCCGGCAGGAAACCCGTATACAATAACCTGATGACGGAAAAGGATGAGGCGGCCTGGATTGCCGATACCATCCGTATGGCTGTGGATCAGGGAAAGAAGTATTCAGACCATACCGTCCTGGTCAGGAGTTCGTCCCAGACGAGGGCGTTGGAAGAGGCGTTTATGAAAAAGAAGGCGCCATATAAGATACTGAGCGGCGCTGAATTTTACGGCTCTGAGGAAATTAAAACCGTGCTGGCGTATCTCAGGATGGTATATGCGATGAATGACCTGGACTTTACCTATACGATCCAGCGTCCCAGACGGGGATATGGCAGGAAATCCGTGGAGAAGCTGAAGGAATATGCGGTGCAGAGAAACCTCACTTTGATGGAGGCTCTGGGGGAACAGATACAGGGTGGGATGGAGAGCAGACAGCAGGTTATTGATTACTACAATAATATTGCCGGGCTCCATCATACGTATGGGGATTATTCCTGCAAAGAGCTGGTCAATCTGGTTTTGGATTTCGGCTACAGGAAATGTCTGCAGCAGGACGTGGACCAGACGAAGCTGGACAATGTGTCGGAATTACTGGTCACGGTGGCAGCGCTGGAGGAGGAGAACCAGGAGATAATTCCTTTGGAGGAGTTGCTGGCTTACTTTGCGCTTTTTACCAGCCAGGACGATGATACGGACCATGACCGTGTCAGAATCATGACCATTCATACGGCAAAGGGGCTGGAATTTGATACCGTCTTTGTGAATGGGCTGGTAGAGGGGCAGTTCCCAAGCAAGCGTCTGGTCAATGAGGACGAGCTGGAAGAGGAAAGGCGGCTTCTGTATGTGGCCGTCACAAGGGCGAAGGAGATGCTGTATCTCTCAGGCTATGAGGTGAAGGCAGGATCCTTTACCGCCAGGCAGTCAAGCTTCCTGGGGGATATAGATGTTGATTTGCTGGACTGCATTGACAACAGTAAAATAGAAAAGGGATATGCCACGCCGGCCATGCGGCCCAAGGCACGGCTTGCGGTGGGGGATGAAGTATTGCATAAGGGCTTTGGGGAAGGCATTGTCACCGGGGTGGATGAGAAGACACAGACTTATGAAATCAAATTCCAAGCCATCGGACAGCCGAGGCGGATTCAGTTCAGGGCGGGGCTTATAAAGCTGTGACAGGGAGGAGCCGGTCTGCTGCAAAATACCGCTTGGATTCGGTTCAGGGCGGGGCTTATAAAGCTGTGACGGGGAGGAGCCGGTCTGCTGCAAAATACCGCTTGGATTCAGTTCAGGGCGGGACTCATAAAGCTGTGACGGGGAAGGAGAAACGGTATGCCGGAGAAGAGACGGCTGGGAAGGAAATTTTTTGCGAGGGACGGAATTACGGTTGCCCGGGAACTGCTGGGGAAAACATTGGTCCACAGGACGCCTCTGGGAACGGTTCGGGGGATCCTGACGGAGGTGGAAAGCTATATGGGTGAGACGGACAAGGGCTCCCACACATACGGCGGCAGGCGCACAGCCCGTACGGAGCCCATGTACCATCAGGGGGGCACGTCCTATGTCTATCTGATCTACGGCATGTACAGCTGCATGAATATCGCCGCCATGACGGAAGGCAATCCCCAGGCGGTGCTGCTTCGGAGCGTCATTCCCGCAGACCGGGAATCAGGGCAGATCATGCTGCAGCTGCGCCTGGAGGAACTGAACAGGAGGCAGCGAAGGCGGGAAAAGGAACCGTACACCCTGGAGCGCTGCCCCGCCTCCCTCAAGAAACACCTGGCGGACGGGCCGGGGAAGCTGTGTATGGCCATGCATATCACCGCGGCCGACAATGACATCGATATGGTGGAAAGTCCAGACTTTTATGTGACAGAGGGGATGGAGGTCAAGCCCTCGCAGATCCATGCGGGAAAGCGGATCGGCATCGACTATGCGGAGGAAGCCGCGGATTATCTTTGGAGATTCTATTTATGAGCCTGAAATTTGTGTTCGGACCCTCCGGGTCCGGTAAGAGCAGACTGATTTACAGCGAGATCACGGAGCGCGCCGGGAAGAATCCCGGGCAGAATTTCCTGATCGTGGTGCCCGACCAGTTTACCATGCAGACCCAGAAGGAACTTGTGCTGCTGAATGACCGGGGCGGCATTATGAATATAGACGTGCTCAGCTTCGGCAGGCTGAACCACCGCATTATGGAAGAGGTGGGCAGGGAGGAGATCCCCGTGCTGGACGACACGGGGAAAAGCCTTGTGCTCCAGAAGGTGGCGGCGAACCTGAAAGAGGAACTGCCCGTGCTGGGAAGCTTTCTGCACAGGCAGGGCTACATCCACGAGGTCAAGAGCGCCATCTCGGAATTTATGCAGTACGGGATCGGCACGGAGGATGTGTCAAAGCTGATCGCATACGCAGGAAAGCGCGGGGCGCTGGCGGGAAAGCTGAAGGATCTGGAAACCCTGTATAAAGGTTTCACGGAGTATATCAAGGACAACTTCATCACCACGGAAGAGACCCTGGATGTGCTGCGCAGATCCCTGCATAAATCGAAGCTGCTGCCTGGCAGCGTGGTGGTGTTCGACGGCTTTACCGGCTTTACGCCCATCCAGAACCGGCTGATCCAGGAACTGATGCAGGTCTGCGGCGAGGTGATCCTGACCGTTACCCTGGGGGAGGGGGAAAATCCCTATGTAAAAGACGGCGAGCAGAAGCTGTTTTACCTGAGCAAAAAGACGGTGGCGGATCTGGACAGGCTGGCAAGGGAGGCGGGCGTTCCCAGAGGGCAGGACGTATTTATAAACACTTATCATCGCTTTGAGGAGTCTCCTGCGCTGCGGCATCTGGAACGGAATCTGTTCCGTTATCCCTTTCAGGTTTACGGGGGCGAGCAGTCTGAGATCCGGCTGTTTGAAACCACCACACCCAGGGATGAGGTGCACCAGACGGGGCTGAAGATCAGGGAACTGGTCAGGGAGCAGGGGCTTGCCTATCGGGATATCGCAGTGATCATGGGTGATCTGGAGGGTTATGCCCCCTATGTGGAGACGGAGTTTGCCCAGATGGAGATTCCCTGCTTTATCGACCGTACCAGGGGGATCGCCCTGAATCCCATGATTGAGTATATCAAGAGCGCGCTGGAGCTGTTCGAGAAGAACTTTACCTATGAGGCAGTGTTTCACTACCTGCGCAGCGGCATGGCCGATCTGGAGCGGGGAGAGATCGACGAGCTGGAAAATTATGTGATCCGCACGGGAATCAAAGGATACCGCAGCTACAGCCGCCTTTTTACCCATAAGGCGGAAAAAGCGGGGAAGGACGAGGAGACCCTGGGGCGGATCAACCGTCTGAGGGAACAGATGATGGCGCAGCTTTCCCCGCTTGTGATGAAAAAGGAAAGCAGGGTAAAGGACTATATTGACGGGCTCTATGACTTCCTGGTGCAGAATGAGGTACAGAATAAGCTGGTCGCCTACGAGCGGCGGTTTGAGGAGCAGGGGCAGCTGTCCCGTGCCCGGGAGTACGCCCAGATTTACCGCCTGGTCATGGAACTGCTGGACCAGATCTATGAACTGCTGGGGGAGGAGGTCATTCCCCTGGCGGAGTTTAAGGAGATCCTGGAAGCGGGCTTCGGGGAGATCCAGGTGGGCACCATTCCCCAGAACGTGGACAGAGTGGTAGTGGGGGATATGGAGCGCACCCGCCTGAAACAGGTGAAAGCGCTCTTTTTCCTGGGGGTAAATGACGGGAATATTCCCAAGAATGCCTCCAAGGGAGGGATCATCTCCGACATGGACAGGGAGTTCCTGCGGGAATCGGAACTGGAGCTTGCCCCCAGCCCCAGGCAGCAGATGTATATTCAGAGACTCTACCTGTACCTAAATATGACCAAGCCATCGGAATGGCTTTATCTGTCTTACTCCAAGGTGAACAGCTCCGGAAAATCGCTGCGTCCCGCGTATCTGATCGACACGGTGAGAAAGCTGTTTCCGGGGATGGCGGTGGAATATCCCCAGCTTCGCCCCATCCTGGAGCAGATTGTCACGCCGGCGGAGGGAACGGGCTATCTGGCGGAGGGACTGCGGGAGTATGTGTCGGGGACGCTGTCCCGGGAAAGGACACAGGAATTTTATACCTTATACCGGGTCTACGGGGAGGAGGCGCTGGCGGGGAAGAGGAATTTCCTGACAGATGCCGCTTTCCGGCGGTATCAGGAGTCGGGGCTGTCGGCGGCAGTGGCAAGGGCGCTGTACGGGAAACACCTGGAGAACAGCGTAACCCGCCTGGAAACCTATGCCGCCTGCGCGTACCGCCACTTTCTACAGTTTGGCCTTGCCTTAAAGGAACGGCAGGAGTTTTCCTTTGAAAATGTGGATATGGGAAATGTGTATCACGCGGTCCTGGAAACCTTTGCGGCGAAGCTTTCGGAGAATGGTTACACCTGGTTTGACTTTCCCCGGGAATTTGGCGCGCAGACCGTGCGTGAGGCGCTGGAGGCCTACGCGGCCACCTATGGGGACACGGTGCTCTACAGCAGCGCCCGGAATGAATATGCCCTCACCCGCATGGGGCGGATCCTGACCCGGACGGTGCTGACTCTGCAGAGGCAGCTGAAAAAAGGGAGTTTCATGCCAGATGCCTATGAACTTTCCTTCCAGTACGCGGATCATCTGGACAGTGTGGACATTGCCCTCTCCGAACAGGAGCGGATGCATCTGCAGGGGCGGATCGACCGGATTGATGTGTCGGAGGATGAGGAGCATATTTACGTCAAGGTGATCGATTATAAATCCGGAAATAAAAGGTTTGACCTGGCGGCATTATACTACGGATTGCAGCTGCAGCTGGTGGTCTATATGAACACGGCGCTGGAGCTGGAGGCAAAGAAGCACCCCGGCAAGGAGGCGGTTCCCGCGGCGCTGCTGTACTACCATATTGAGGATCCTTCCGTGGAAACGCCCGTGGAGCTGGCAACCGAGGAACTGGAGGAGCAGCTTGCCAGACAGCTTCGCATGCACGGCGTGGTCAATGCTTCCCCGGACATCATAGAGCGGCTGGACAGGTACATGGCGGATAAATCGGATGTGATACCGGTGGAGAGGAAAAAGGACGGCAGTTATTCCGCCAGATCCTCCGTGATGAGCGGGGAGGAGTTAAAGCTGGTGTCCGATTATGTGAGCAGGAAGATCGCCGGGATCGGCAGGGAGATCCTGCAGGGGAATATCTCACTGAACCCCTATGAGCGGGGAGCGGAGGAGGCGTGTACCTACTGTGCGTACCGGAAGGTCTGCGGGTTTGAGACCAGTATGCCGGGGTGCAGCAGGCGGAAGCTGGAAGAACTGGACAAGGAGGAGATCCTGGCAAGGATGGCGGAAGACGGAGGAACTGGATAAGTCCGTTTTCCTGCCTGCGGTCTCAGTCATATTTCGTTACAGAGATCCAATATGTCCCGGATATGAGCCATATTTTTACTGCCTATATTGATCCCGTCCACGCTGTTCAGGGCCAAGGAGACCATTTCCTCCAGCGAGGCTTCCCAGAAGCCCTTCCCGCAGTTCAAGGGCATACTGCCGATCACTTTCAGTCCTGCCTTATGTGCCGCTTCGATCAGGGAAAGCGTTTCTTCCCCATAGGGCTGGTTCTGTACCGTGGCAGCAAAAGGGTATTTCATATTGTAAGGAATCTACAGGTATTTGACCGGATTTAAGCCTCTCGTGATATCCCCAAACAAAAGCCCTGCCTTTGACGAGATAAAGACGTTCTCCCTCCTGGTCTCGCCCACATCCTTTTCCGAGCGCATTCCCCTGTAATGGATCGCCGTGTCAATGGACGTAACTCCATGTTTCACCGCGAACGCTATGGCTTCTGTATATTGCCTGGAATCTTCCTCTGAAAAAGGGCCGAGATGCGTGCCTAATCCTATCCTTGAGTTGACTAAATCAGTGACTCCTTAGGAAATTTGCGGGAGAACGGCAGATTGAAAGTATGATCAATTCATGATAAGATATGAAAGTATTTAAGGAGTTACAGATTTAGCCGATAAGGCAGGAGGCATGTTTTATGAAATCGATTATTATTTATGAATCCACCCATCATGGGAATACAAAAAAGCTTGTGGATGCAATTGCAGAAAAGCATAATGTGGAAACTGTCGGCATTGAAAATGCAGGATCCGTAGACCTGTCAGGCTATGATATGGTCGGCCTTGCCGCCGGGATTGCCTTTGGAAAGTTCTACAGTCGTATGGAGGAATTTGCCGCAAAAATTCCGTCAGGCAGCCGGGTATTTCTTCTCTATACCTGTGGGAATCCAAGCGGCGGGTATGTAAAGAGCATTACCAGAACGCTTGAGTCTAATGGTGCGAAGGTAGTGGGAAACTATGGCTGTAAGGGTTACGATACCTATGGACCGTTCAAATTAATCGGCGGCATAGCCAAAGGGCATCCGACCGAGGAGGAGATCCTTGGCGCAGTGTCGTTTTACGGTAAAATAAGCAGGGAAGAATGAAGCGACTGAAAAAAAGAACGTGTAAGCACACTGGAGGATACTTCTGAAACAATTGAAACTTTCAGGAATGAAAGGGACAATTGCAAAAGGACAATGCCTGATATCCAGGGGAGTACTGTGATGGACATAGAACATTTTTATATAGAAAAAGGTCAGGGCAGGCCCCTTATCCTGCTGCATGGAAACGGGGAGGACTGTGGCTATTTTCAAAAGCAGATGGATGAATTTTCCCGCGATTACCATGTGTATGCAATCGATACAAGGGGGCATGGGAAAACGCCAAGAGGCAGCCGCCCCTTTACAATTCGGCAGTTTTCAGAGGATTTGCTGGGGTTTATGGATGGGCATCGGATAGATCGGGCTCATCTGCTGGGCTTTTCAGATGGCGGGAATATTGCCATGGTCTTTGCAATTCGGCATCCTGACCGCGTAGGCCGTCTGATCCTGAACGGGGCAAACCTGAATGCGGACGGCGTAAAACGGACTACCCAGGTTCCCATCGAGATCGGGTATAACATTGCGCTGAGGTTTTCTGAAAAAAGTGAGTCGGCCAGACGGAACGCGGAGATGCTGGGGCTGATGGTCAATGATCCCAACGTGGCGCCGGAGGAACTTGCGAAGATCAGGTCGAAAACCCTGGTCATTGCCGGGACAAGGGACATGATCAGGGAAGAGCATACAAGATTCATTGCAGCGGGCATTCCGGATTCCGAACTTATTTTTCTTAAGGGGAATCATTTCATTGCAAACAAAAGAGCAGGGGAGTTTAATCGGGTGGTGATTGATTTCTTGAAAGATCACCGATGATTTGCAGGGAGAACTTTTTCACACTGGAACCGTAAGATGCCGGGGAAATAGCAGACTAGGGAAGATTCTAAAGGAACTGTGAAGATTAGTTCTTTAACGATCCCTAAGTATGAGATGGAGAAAAGCATGGCGATTTCATTTACACCGGAGCAACAGAAAGTCATAGATTTACATAGCTGCAATATCCTTGTCTCCGCGGCGGCGGGAAGCGGAAAGACGGCGGTGCTGGTAGAGCGCATTATCCAGATGGTCTGCAATGAGGCGCGCCCTGTCGACATTGACAGGCTGCTGATCGTGACGTTTACCAATGCGGCTGCGGCGGAAATGCGGGAACGTATTGCGCTGGGAATTTCCGCGAAGCTGGAGGAGAGGCCGGAGTCGGAGCATATCCAGAGGCAGGCGGCCCTGCTGCACAATGCCCAGATCACTACCATCGACAGCTTCTGCCTCTTTCTGTTGCGGAATCATTTTAATGAGATCGGACTTGACCCGGCCTTCCGTGTGGCGGATGAGGGGGAAGTGAAGCTGATGCAGCAGGAGGTTCTGCAGGAGCTGATGGAGGACGGCTACAGGGAGGGAGGGGAAGCCTTCCGTTTCTGCGTGGAATTTTTCTGCCCCGGCGGCAGGGAAAAGGTGCTGGAGCAGCATATTTTAAACCTGTCAAGATATGCCGCCAGTTTTCCCTTCCCGGAGGAGTGGCTTCAGGCGAGAAAGACGGACTATGAGGCCCGGGATGTGGAAAGCGTATCCGCCAGTGAATATGGGCAATACCTGCTGGACTATCTCCGGAAGATGACGGATGGGTGCAGGGAAAAGCTGGACCGCGTCGGAGAGCTGTGCCAGGAACCGGACGGGCCCTATATGTACGGGGAACTGGTGGAACAGGAGTCGGGGCAGCTGGGGGCGCTGGCGGAGTGCGATTCTCTTTCCGATTATGGGGAAAGGCTTCCCCGGATTGCCTTTGGCAGGCTGTCCTCAAAGAAGGATGAAAGTGTGTCCCCTGTGAAACGGGAACTGGCAAAGAAGCTTCGGGGGGAAGTAAAGGACAGCCTGAAGAAGCTGGCGGACCGGTTCTTTGCCACGCCGCTGGAACTGGCGGTCAAACAGGGACATGCCTGCATGGAACCGGTGGGGACGCTGGTGGATCTGGTGCTGGAATTTGACAGGCGGATGGGGGAGAAGAAGCAGGACCGGAAGGTGATCGACTTTTCGGATATGGAGCATTTTGCCCTGCAGATCCTGCTGAAGCGGGAGGACGGAGGCATCGTGCCCAGTGCCGTGGCGCTGGAATACCGGCAGCATTTTGCGGAAATTCTTATTGACGAGTACCAGGACAGCAATCTGGTGCAGGAGTATCTGCTGAAAGCGGTGTCCGGCGAGGAGGAGGGACGGTTTAACCGCTTTATGGTGGGGGATGTGAAGCAGAGCATCTACAAATTCCGTCTGGCCAGGCCGGAATTGTTCCTGGAAAAATATGATACATACTGCCCGGAGGAGGAAAGCGGCCTGTCAGGCGGGAGCTGCCCGGAAAATGAAACTGCTCCGCAAAAAAGGGACTTCCCGGAGGAAGAGTTCGGACCAAGAGATGGGAACTGCCCGGCGTACAAAGCCTGCAGACGGATCGATCTGGCAAGGAATTTCCGGAGCCGCATCCAGGTGGTGGATGCTGTCAACAGTGTGTTTTCCAGGATTATGAGCAGGGAGATCGGCGGCATCGAGTACGACGAAAAGGCAGCGCTGTATCCGGGGGCGGTGTACCCTGAGGACAGTGAGGAGACAGGCGAGGGTGACAGGCAAGCAAACAGCGCGGAGGAAGGCGTTGGATATGAAAGCGAACTGCTGCTGGTGGAGAAGCCTGGCGGTGATGCACAGGACAATGCGAAACAGGCGGAGGCACGCGCCATTGCCGGGAAGATCAGGGAACTTATGACGGGCTTTCAGGTGACGGACAAGGAGAGCGGCAGCCTGCGTCCCGTGCGGTATTCTGATATGGTGATCCTGCTTCGCACCAACACCGGCTGGGACGAGGAATTTAAACAGGTATTGGAAGAGGAGGGCATACCGGTTTATATCACTTCCAAGACAGGCTATTTCAGCGCAACGGAGGTACAGGAACTGCTGCAGTTTCTGCGTGTATTGGATAATCCTACCCAGGATATCCCTCTTTTCGGTGTGATGAAATCCGTCTTTGGCGGTTTTTCGGAGGAGGAACTGGCAAGACTGCGCGGCGGCAGAAAGGGAACCTCGCTGTATGAAGCGGTAGTTGAATATGCAGGGACGCGTCCTGTGGGGACAGGCAGTGAAACGCTGCCTGCAGGGGAAATTTCCGGAGAGGGGAGGCTGTCTGGGGAGGAAGCCCCCGGAGTATCCGGAATCGGAACAAAGGAGGAAAATGAGTCTGCAACGCAGTCATACGCCAGGGAAGCGCCGGATGGGGAAGGGGAAGATACGGCTGCGCTCCGCAGGAAAGCGGCGGACTTTCTGGAAATGCTGGACTCTTACCGGGAGATGACCGCATATATGCCCATCCGGGAACTGCTGACCCGGCTGGTGTCTGACTTTGACTACCTGAACTATGTGACGGCTCTGCCGGCAGGCAGTAAGCGGCGTGCCAATGTGGAAATGCTGTTCACCAAGGCTTCGGATTTTGAAAAGACAAGCTATTTCGGTCTGTTTCATTTTGTCCGCTACATGGAACAGCTGGAACAGTATGACGTGGACTATGGGGAAGCGGGGCTGCTGGATGAAAACGCCGATGTAGTGCGGATCATGAGCATTCATAAGAGCAAGGGTCTGGAGTTCCCGGTTACATTTGTCTCGGGACTGAGTAAACGGTTTAATATGCAGGATGCCAGCCAGTCCATGATCGCCGATATGGATCTGGGCCTTGCCACGGATTATGTGGATCCTGAGAGGAGGCTCCGGAACAGGACGCTGCGCCGTGCCATCCTTTCCGTAAAGATGCAGGAGGACAGCCTGGCGGAGGAACTCCGCGTACTCTATGTAGCGCTGACCCGTGCGAAAGAGAAGCTGATCCTGACGGCTGCCATGGAAAATGCGCAGGAACAGTGGGAGCGGTTACAGGATGTGAGTATGGAAAGACTGTCCTACCTGGATTATGCCGAGGCGGGCAGCTATCTGGATTTTCTGCTGCCCATTTTACCGAAGACCTGTATCCGGGTCCAGGTCAGGACGGGGGAAGAATTGGCGGCCGACACCTTCAGGGAACAGTTGTCACTGTATGAAAAAAGGGTGCAGCTGAAGCAGACAGAACAGCCGGGGCAGTATCCGGGGAAGATGATGGAACAGCCGGGGCAGTATCCGGGGAAGATGATGGAACAGCCGGGGCATCCGGGGCAAACGGTAGAGCAGCCAGGGAAAATGATGGAGCAGCCAGGGCAGATGGAACCGGCAGAGCAGGAAAAACGGAAACAGGCGGATGCGTATCTGAGACTGAGACAGCGTCTGGGAGCCGTATATGCCCATGAGAATCTGGCGGGTCTTTATACCAAGACTACGGTCTCCGAGTTAAAGATCGCTGCCATGGCGGATAAGGATGAGGAGGCCTACCATACCTTTGAGGAGAAGGAGGTGCAGCCCTATATCCCCCTGTTTCGCAGGGCGGAGGAAAAGGTCAGCGGCACCGTGCGCGGTAATGCTTATCACAGGGTGATGGAGATTCTTGACTTTGATAGGGTCATGGCGGCAGAAGCCGGGAGAGACAGAAAGAACGCCCTCCACGATTTCCTGCTGGAGCAGGTGGAGGACAAACGCTTGAACAGGGAGTATTTAGAGGCGGTGCGGGAGGAGAAGATACTGCGTCTGCTCTCCTCGGAACTGGGACAGCGGATGTACCGCGCCCACAGAAAGGGAGGACTCTACAGGGAACAGCCCTTCGTGATGGGGATCGGAGCGGACAGGCTGGGACAGGAGTTCCCCGGTACGGAAACAGTACTGATCCAGGGGATCATAGACGTGTTCTTTGTGGAGGAGGACGGACTGGTGCTGTTGGACTACAAGACAGACTCCGTCCGTTCCATGGAGGAGCTGTGGAACCGCTATGAGACACAGCTGGACTATTACCAGGAGGCCTTGCAGAAGCTGACGGGACAGCCGGTGAAGGAACGTGTGCTGTATTCCTTTTCGCTGGAGAGGTATTAAGGTAATCGTTCAGCCCTATGGCGCCCCGAAGCCTAAATCGTGTCTCAAAGGCGGCGTGCGCCCTGCAATTTTGTGCGATGTATCAGGGAAAACCTGCGTGTGGTTTTGATTGAAAACGCATCAGAGGTATGATACAATTGTTTCTCGGAGGGAAGTGTAAAATGAAACGAATCAATTATGCTCAGAGTATCCGCAGAAATATATGCATGACTGCCGCTGCTCTTTTTTTAACCGGCTGCGGGGGGAGCGGCAGCGATCCGCTGGATCCCTCGGATCCCGTATCCCTGACAGTGTGGCATTACTATAACGGCTCCCAGCAGGCGGCCTTTGACGAGCTGGTGGAGCAGTTTAATGAAACCGTGGGAAAGGAAAGGGGCATATATGTACAGAGCTATAGCCAGGGCTCTGTCCCTGACCTGGAATCCGCGGTTCGGGATTCCATTGCGGGCAAGGTGGGAGCGGAACCGATGCCGGACATCTTTTCCTCCTACGCGGATACCGCTTACGAGGTGGAGCAGGCGGGAGCGCTGGCTGACCTGTCCCGGTATCTCAGTGAGGAAGAGCTGGACCGGTATGTGGATTCCTATGTGGAGGAGGGCTGTATAGCCGCTGACGGAACGCTGCGGATCTTTCCCACGGCGAAGTCCACAGAGATCATGATGATCAACAGGACGGACTGGGAGCCCTTTGCCCAGGCCACGGGCGCGTCCCTGGAGGATCTTAAGACCATGGAGGGTGTGACCGCCGTGGCGCAGGCGTACTATGAGTGGACGGATGCCCTGACGCCTGATGTGGAAGGGGATGGCAGGGCGTTTTACGGCAGGGATGCCATGGCAAATTATTTCATTATCGGCATGAGACAGCTGGGCGTGGAGATCTTTCAGGTGGAGAACGGCCAGGTCACGTTGAATGTGCCCAGAGAGGAGCTGTACCGCATCTGGGAGAATTATTATGTGCCCATGGTCAAGGGGTATTTCGGGGCTTACGGCAAGTTCCGCTCGGACGATGTGAAGACAGGGGATCTTCTGGCCTACACGGGTTCAACCACCTCCGCCATGTATTTCCCCAATCAGGTGGAGCTGGATGATTCCGCATATTCCATCGATTATATGGTAATGACGGCTCCCGTGTTTGCGGGCGGGGAGCAGTATGCCGTACAGCAGGGAGCGGGCATGGTAGTCGGCAGGTCCGACGAGAAGCACGAGTATGCCGCGGTGGAGTTTTTAAAGTGGTTTACAGAGGCGGACCACAATCTGCAGTTCGGCTGTGAGGCAGGCTATCTGCCGGTATTGAAGGAGGCGAACAGCAGGGATATGCTGGATCAGAATATTGCGGATCAGGGACTGGAGGTTATGCCCAAGACCTATGACTGTCTGACGGTGGTCTTTGAGGAGATGGGCGATTTTGTCCTGTATACGAACAAAAGCTTTGAAAACGGTTCTGCCGCCAGAAAGGTCCTGGAATACCATCTTGCGGATCAGGCGGCTGCGGACCGCGAAAGCGTGGTCAGGGCCATGGAACAGGGGAAGAGCCTGGAGGAGGCAGCGGCGGCCTATGTCACAGAGGAAGCTTTCGAAAAATGGTATCGTTCTTTTTGCAGCGCGCTGGAGCAATCGATAGACAGACAGGAATAGGGCAAAAGGGCATGAAAGATCATATGACTGGACAAAGCAGGAAAAAGAAAAAGCATACAATATTCAGAATATTTTTGATTCCGCTGATCGCTATTATGCTGGTTCAGAGCATGATCACCATCGGCTCGCTTGTGACCAGGAGGGTTACGGAGGCTTTGGAAGCCTACTCCAGCGGCATGATGAGCCGTCTGGTGGAAAACAGAAAGGTAATCCTGCAAAATGACATGATTCAGCGGTGGTCCTCCATTCATGACCAGGAGGCGCATATAAACGGGATCGTGGAGCAGTTTCTGAGGGACAGGGATATAGGGATGGATCAGCTCATGGCCTCTGGGGACTGGAGGAACGAGCTCCTGACTCTGCTGTTTCCGGAGTGTGTTGACCTGGTGCGGAATAATTCCACCACAGGTATTTTCCTGGTGCTGACGGAGCAGGATATGCGGGCGGAGGGGGATTTTGACGGATTCTTTATCAGGGATTCGGATCCTGACACCAGTCCGGCCAACAATACGGATCTGCTGCTGGAAAAGGGAAGCAAGCAGCTTTCCAGGGAATGGAACATTCCCCTGGATACCCATTGGACGACTCATTTTCGCATGGAGGGTCAGGGGCAGGATCCGGCCAACGATTATTTCTATGAGCCGTGGAGGGCCGGTGTGGAGCATCCGGACGCGGCTGCGGCGGATCTGGGCTACTGGTCCATGCCCTTCTGCCTGGAAAAGAAGATGGCGGATTCCTATGAGATGATTACATATTCCCTGCCGCTTCGGTATGAGGGACAAGTGTACGGCGTCCTGGGAGTGGAGATCTCCTGTAGTTATTTAAATGACTATTTTCCGGTGACCGAGCTGAATGATGCCCTGCAGTCGGGGTATCTGCTTGCCGTGAGACAGGGGGAGGACAGCTTTATTCCGCTGGTGGGGAAGGGGATCCTCTATAACGGTATCCGGACCCGGGGTGAGAATTTCACCCTGCAGAGCACGGATTATGAGAACCTCTATCTGGTGAGGGATACACAGATTGAGGATCAGTATATTTATGCGGTGGCCTGTCCCCTGAAGCTGTACAGCAATAATGTGCCTTATGAGAATACGGAGTGGGTGCTGATGGGGCTGAAGACGGAAGATGATCTCTTTGGGATGAGCCGCCAGCTTTACCTGTGGATGGTGATTGCCATCCTGATCGGTCTTGGGTTTGGCGTGATCGGTATCTACTTCACGGTGAGGTATCTGACGAAGCCGGTGGAGAGGCTGATGCAGTGTATCAGCCAGGGGAGTGTTGGCCTGCAGGAATACAAAGCCTCCAACATTCTGGAGATAGACGCCCTGCACGATGTGGTAAAGGATCTGACGGACAGGCAGAAGGAGGCGCAGAATATCCTGCTGGAGGAAAAGGAGCGCTACAGGGTGGCC
Organism: uncultured Lachnospiraceae bacterium; assembly: GCA_948473115.1. Lineage (GTDB taxonomy): Bacteria > Bacillota > Clostridia > Lachnospirales > Lachnospiraceae > Acetatifactor. The sequence goes on from CAOKWI010000046.1 coordinate 16,103, forward strand.
CTGGAGACTACTTCGGACACCTTCTTTTCCTATGATTTCCAGAATCATACGCTGGACATCGTAAATCATAAGACCATGAGCGGCCAGTGGAAATGTGTGGAGTATGAGAGCGGCTTTATCGATCCGGAGTATATCCATGAGTATGACCGCATGGCGGTCATCAAGGCATTTCACGGCCTGGCGGATAAGCTGCATGTGGAGCTGAGGCTTAACTGGCCTGCGAAGTCTGAATATGTATGGATGGCTTTCTCCGGCAATGTGCTGTTCGATGCGGACGGCAGACGTAGAAAGCTGGTGGGAAGCATCCGGAATATCCAGGAACAGAAAGAGCGGGAGGCGGAGCAGCTCAGAAGGATTACCATGGACGGCGTTACCGGTCTTTACGTTTTCAGCGCCGGCATGGCACAGCTCCGGGAATGCCGCAGGATCCGGCAGACGGGGTACGTAGTGTATCTGTTCGTGGATCAGCTGCAGGCTGCCAACGAGAAAAACGGGATTGTGTTCGGGGATATGATCCTGGAGGAGATCGGTCAGCGGATCCGCAGAAGCTGTGACCGGCTGACCGAAAAGACGGACAGAAGGACGACAGCGTTCCGGCTGGACGCGGATGAGTTTGTATTGTGGCTTGAGAGACAGTCCCGCCAGCAGGCGGAGACATTTATCGTGGATCTGCTGAAGGAAATCAATGACGAATTTGAGGATGAGCTGTTTGACATCGCGGCGTATGCCGGCCTGGCATGCGGGGAGAAGGGGCAGACTGACGAGGAGCTGATCCGCATGGCGAAGCTGGCCCGGGATTACGCGGTTTCCGGCGGGGAACAGCGTTATGTCTTTTATGAGGATATCCCCGGAGGAAAGCGTGCGGCGCTGCCCGTGCTGCACGGGAGTGAGATCAATTCGCTGGATTACAGCGGGGATGTGAGTCTGGTATCCCTGGCATTGAACCTGTTTGGAAAGGGAGCCGATTTCCCTGCCCAGATGTCGTTGATGCTGCGAAAGATCGGCAGATACTATCAGGCCAGCGATGTGCTTGTGTCCATACTGAGGGCTGATTTCAATTCCAATTACCTGGAATACCAGTGGCACGGGGAAGGAGATCCCATGGCTGGGAATGTCAGGCAGTACAAGGAGGAGGAGCGGGACAGCTTCTATCTCTGGCTGGGGCAGGAGAAGGTAAGGTATTTTACCTCCGCGGACAGCAGGCGCAGTGTGGTTCAATGCTTTCTGAACGTCAGGCCGGGGCAGCAGGGTGCGGCGCTGCCCATGTATGACAATGGAAGCTATGTGGGAAATATCTGTATTATCGGGACGGATGCCCGGCTGGCGGGGGAGACAGGGGATACCCAGAACCTGGCGGAGCTGGGCAGCGTGATCCAGGGACAGCTGAATCAGCAGCAGCATGATATTGCCAGCAAGGCGAAGTCTGATTTCCTGTCCCGCATGAGCCATGAGATCCGCACACCCATGAACGGCATTATCGGCATGACGGCTATTGCCCTGCAGCAGGACCAGAGTCAGGAGAGGATCATGGACTGCCTGCAGAAGATACAGTCTTCCTCCGACTATCTGCTGGGACTGATCAACGATATTCTGGATATGTCCAAGATCGAAAGCGGAAAGATGAAGCTGGAGCCCTTTGATTTCAACATGAATGATATGCTTGACACTGTCATGGAACTGGTAATGCATCAGGGTGCAGCCAAGGGAATCCAGTTTGAGCGGGATGTCAGATTGACACATACATGGTTCCGGGCGGACAGGATGCGGATCAGCCAGGTGCTTATCAATCTGTTGGGCAACGCGGTGAAGTTTACGCCGGAGAACGGCCGGATCACCTTGAGGGTACATGAGCTGCAGGAGAAATCCGCAGAGGCCGTGGTTTCCTTTGCGGTGCAGGACACGGGTATCGGTATTGCCAGGGAGGATCAGAGAAGAGTGTTCCGTGCTTTCGAGCAGGCGGGCAATAAGAATCCCTCCAAGCTCCAGGGCACGGGTCTTGGACTTTCCATCAGCGGGCGCCTGATCCAGATGATGGGAAGCACCATTCAGCTGGAAAGCGAGCCCGGTAAGGGCAGTACCTTCAGCTTTTCGATTCCTCTGCAGTTTGGAGAGAACAGGGAAACGGAGAAGCAGGAGGAGCTGACTTCCTTTGAGGGCTTCCGGATCCTGGTGGTGGAGGACAATGAACTCAATGCCGAGATTGCCCAGAGCTTGTTAGAGGAGCGGGGATTTCAGGTAGACTGTGTGCATGACGGCGCCCAGGCGGTGGAGCGGATCCGCAGCACGGAACCGGGAACTTACAATGCGGTGCTGATGGATATCATGATGCCGGTGATGGACGGCCTGGAGGCAACCCGCACGATCCGCAGTATGGAACGTGAGGACTGCCGTACCCTGCCGATCATCGCAATGTCCGCCAATGCCTTTGACGATGACCTGAAGAAGTCCGTGGAATGCGGAATGAACGGTCATCTCTCCAAGCCCGTGGAGGTGGATAAGCTGTATCGGACATTGGCGGAAGTGATTCGGTGATCATTTTTACCTATTGGGTTGCCAGTTCTTTGACCTTTGCCAGTGCGTTCTTCACTGCGGGTATGGCCAGGAGGATCACGGTGATAACCGCCTCCGGCGCAATATAGCTGGCATTGTAGCCCAGGGTATATGTGAGGATGCCCATGGGTGTCTGGGTGGGGGCGTAGGCGCCGAAGAAGATGCCGCCTGAAAGGGCAGTGAACAGATATCTGCCCAGGACGCCCACGATATAGCCGGTCAGGAGCCCGTGCTTCTTATTGCTGAAGAAACCGGACAGCCCCAGGGCGCCGAAAGCCAGGGGATAATCCACCAGCAGCTGCCATGGGGAGTAAAAGACGGGATTGATCACAAACTGCAGCAGGCCGTAGGCGAAGCCGGTGAGCAGTCCCGCCTTTGCTCCGTACCAATAGCCGATCAGGACTACAAAGAACATGCTGAACAGGGTGACGGATCCGCCGAAAGGAAGCCTGGCAAATTTGATCTCGGATGTCACCATGGCGAGAGCCATTGCCACACCGGAAAAGACAAGCTGCCTGGTGGCAGTTCTGGCTTTGGCGGTGTTTTCCTTTTTGGGGCGCAGAAGGATCGCAGCTGCGAGGAGCAGCAGGATCAGGACTGCAACGGTAATCATACCGGGGACAGTCAGTTGAAAGGTGCCTTCCTCAATGGAAGTTGCAAAGAAATCAGACATAAAAAAATCCTCCTTGTCAAAATGGCTAAGGAGGGGCACAATGAGACCTGTATAGGTATACTGCATAACGCTGAATACTGCCTAATGTAATCATGCGATTGAACCAGTCAGCGTTATGCAGTCTGGTTTCACGGCAAGTGAAATCGTTAAGCAGTATAAATTACAGGCTGTTTTGCTTCCTTACGCCGGTATTATCCGGTTCAAGTAATGAGGGTTAGGAGAAAAGGAAATCTCCAATCTCAGCAAAGTGCTCCCCTAGCGGTTTATATGGTTTTATTTAATATAAGTCCAAATTGCAAAAGTGTCAAGAAAAAAATGAAAAGGAATCCAGACTTATGCGGAACAGTCAGCTTGTGATCGGAATATGTGCCCATGTGGACGCGGGAAAGACAACCCTGGCGGAGGGGATGCTCTATACCTGCGGGGAACTGCGCAAACTGGGCAGGGTGGATCATAAGGATGCATTTCTGGACAACTTTTCCCTGGAGAGGACGAGAGGAATCACCATTTTCTCCAAGCAGGCCCGGATGAACTGGGAGGGGCTGGATATCACGCTGCTGGACACCCCCGGCCATGTGGATTTCAGCGCGGAGATGGAGAGAACCTTACAGGTGATGGACTACTGCATTCTTGTCGTCAGCGGGGCGGACGGGGTGCAGGGGCATGTCCGGACGCTGTGGAAACTGCTGCAGGAGTACGGGATTCCTGTGATATTCTTTGTCAATAAAATGGATCAGCCGGGCGCGGACAGGGAAGCGCTGCTGGCGGAGCTGCGGCGGAAGCTGGATGAACGCTGTGTGGAGTTTGGGCCGGATATCCTGGAACTGGGCAGGACAGTATTGGGGAACCGAAGCGTCTGGCAGGCGGAAGGGCAGGCCGGAGGGAAAGAAACCGCAGATACCGGGGGAAGCCGGGCTGAAGGGAAAGAAACCGCGGGCACCGGGGATGCCGGGGGAAGCCGGGCCAAAGGCAGGGAGGAAACCGAGACAGGTCAGGGAGCAGAGGCTGGGGAAAGCCTGGGCGGGGGCATGGAAGAGGTTCTGGAGGAACTTGCCATGTGCAGTGAGGAGCTGATGGAGGAATATCTGGACACGGGGACGCTCTCTATAGACTCCATAGCCGGCGCGATCCGCGGCCGCAGGCTGTTTCCCTGCTTTTTCGGGGCAGCGCTGCATTTGCAGGGTGTGAGGGAACTGCTGCGGGGGATCCGGAGGTTTACGTTGGTTCCTGAGTACGGGATGGCGTTCGGCGCCAGGGTGTATAAGATTTCCAGGGACGCATCGGGCAACCGGCTGACCCATCTGAAGGTCACAGGCGGTACGTTAAAGGTAAAGATGACAGTGGACAACAGGGCAGGCGCCGCAGCAGGGGAAGAGGTCTGGGAGGAGAAGGCTGACCAGATCAGGATCTACAACGGAGCGGGATATGAGGCGGTGGAAAGCGTGGATGCAGGCGGGATCTGCGCCGTTACCGGCCTGAAGAGGACTTTTGTGGGACAGGGGCTGGGCTTTGAGAACGGCAGCAGCCAGCCCGTGCTGGTCCCGGTGCTGACGTATCAGGTGCTGCTGCCTGAGGGCGCCGACGCGGTGAAGGTCCTGGGGCAGCTGCGCCAGCTGGAGGAGGAAGATCCACTGCTACACGTGGTCTGGAAGGAGACATCGGGAGAGATCCATGTGCAGGTTATGGGAGAGGTTCAGATTGAAGTCTTAAAAAGCGTGATAAAGGAGCGCTTCGGCCTGGAGGCGGACTTTGGAAGCGGCAGCATCGTGTACAAGGAGACCATTGCCACGGCGGCGGAGGGGATCGGGCATTTTGAACCCCTGCGCCATTACGCGGAGGTGCATCTGTTGCTGGAGCCGGGGGAGCCGGGCAGCGGCCTGCAGCTTGCCTCCGCCTGCAGTGTGGATGAACTGGATTTGAACTGGCAGCGCCTGGTATTGACCCACCTGGAAGAGAAAACCCACCTGGGAGTGCTCACAGGCTCGCCCATCACGGATATGCGGATCACCCTGGTGGCCGGGCGGTCCCACTTAAAGCATACGGAGGGCGGGGACTTCCGCCAGGCTACCTACAGGGCACTGCGCCAGGGGTTGATGCAGTGTGAGAGTGTCCTGCTGGAGCCGGTGTTTTCCTATACGCTGGAAGTGCCCAGTGAGCAGCTGGGCAGGGCCATGTCGGATATCCAGAGGATGCATGGCAGCTTTGACAGCCCCGTGACGGAGGGAGAGAACAGTGTCCTGAAAGGCAGCGTGCCTGTGGCGGAGGCAGACGGATACCAGAGGGAGGTCAACGCCTACACCAGGGGACATGGCAGATTTTCCTGTACGTTAAAAGGGTATGAACCCTGCCATAACACGGAGGAGGTACTGGACCGGTTTCATTATGATCCGGACAGTGACCTGGAGAATCCCTCTTCCTCCGTATTCTGCGCCCATGGGGCGGGATTCCTGGTGGAATGGCAGCGGGTGCCGGAATATGCCCATGTGGAGAGCAGGGGGATGCTTTCCCCGGCGGCGGACAACGTGCCGGAGGGAGGGAACGGAATATGGATGAAAAGTGGGGCGGGGGAACAAAGCGGGTCTGGCAGTTTGGGCGGCACAGGAATCCATGATGGCAGGGACGCCGGGGCCGTGGGGGGAAGCCCGGGGCGGCGTCCCCGGACAAGGCAGGGGAACGACAGCGGCGGTTCAGACTATATCACCCAGGAGGAGATCGAGGACATTTTCAGGCGCACCTATGGCAAGAGCGGACAGGATTACGCGCCTTACCGGTATCACGGGCGGAATACGGGGAGCGCTGTCTATGGAACCCATGCGGAGCAGCCGGAAAAGGAATATCGTTTTCGCCCCGTGGAAGAGAAAGAGGAATATCTGCTGGTGGATGGGTACAATATTATCTTTGCGTGGGAGGATCTGCGGAGCCTGTCTGAGGTGAATATTGACAGCGCAAGGGACAGGCTTATGGACATCTGCTGTGATTACCAGGGGTATCAGGGAGCGACGCTGATCCTGGTCTTTGACGCCTATAAGGTGAAGGGAAATCCCGGTTCCGTGGTAAAATATCACAATATTTATGTGGTCTATACAAAGGAGGCCGAAACGGCGGATCAGTATATCGAGAAAACAGTGCACAAAATCGCAAGGAAGGCGAAGGTGACGGTGGCCACCTCGGACAGGCTGGAGCAGATGATCATCTGGGGAGCGGGCGCCCTGCGCCTGTCCGCCCAGGGCTTCCGGGATGTGGTGGAGGAAGCGAAGCGCAGGATGAGGGAAGACTATCCGGTGCAGGAAAAAGCCTTCAACAAAATAAGTGTGCCGGAGGGAGAGGAATTTTTGCTTTAGGATATGGTGAATTGGCAGAAAGTATGGTAGACTGATAACTATGGCGGTTATGGAATGGGATTTTTCGGGTGATGGTGCTGGAATGAGGATTGGCATGAAGTTGAGGAAAGTGGACGATGACATTTCGTTAGTACCATATTTCCCTAATGAGGATGTTGCCATTGAATGGTATCAGGATAAAGAGATATGCAGGCAGGTAGACAATATTGACCAGGTATATACCTTGGACAGGCTCAGGGCAATGTATGGTTTCCTGAGTACCCACGGTGAATGCTTCTACATCCGGTACAGGGGAAAGCTGGTCGGAGACATTTCGCTCCGGGACAACTCTGAAATTGCGATTGTTGTCTGTAAGGAATACCAGAACCGGCATATTGGCCGCAGGTGTGTATTGGATATGATAAAGCTTGCCAGGGAAAAGGGAATGTTTGAGGTGAAAGCCAACATCTATTCCTTTAATGAGCAGAGCAGGAGAATGTTCCAGTCGATCGGCTTTCAGCCATCGGGGGATGAGTGGTATTTTTATAGTATCAAATAAATAGGTTTGAGATAGGAGCGGCTATGTTATATTCTGTTATTCCGGAGAATTATGGTTCTTTATTGGCTCTTGCCGGTATCATCTTTGCCTTTGCGGCAACCGTTTTCGCCACGGCAAAGCTGGCAGACCTGCTGCCCAAGGACGGGGGAAGGGAGTTTGCCCATGACGGGAAGCTGTCCGCGGGAAAGCCCAGGGGCGCCGGTATCATTTTCGTCCTTGCCTTTGCGGCGGCGGCATTTCTCTTTGCGCCCATGAAGGCGGAGACGGCGATCTATCTGATCCTGACGATCATCTGCATGATGACGGGCTTTCTGGACGACTCTTCCAAAATGCCCTGGGGGGAGTATAAGAAAGGATTCCTGGATCTGTGCGTGGCGGCGCTGGTGGCCATGACATTCCTGAAATATAATTCCAACACCATTGAACTGGCGCTGTTTCATGTGAAGGTAACGATACCTGCCGTGCTGTTTGCAATCCTCATTGTGATTTTGGTGTGGGGATCCGTGAACGTGACCAACTGTTCCGACGGGGTGGACGGGCTTTCGGGGACTTTGACCATTATTACCATTATGACGATCTATGTGATGATGCAAATATTGGACAAGGGTCAGGACTTTTCCTTTCTGATCCTGCTGTTTGCGGTGTGTATCCTGGGATACCTGTGGTATAATGCCACCCCCAGCCGTCTGATGATGGGGGATGCGGGCTCCCGTGCCATGGGGCTGTTTATCAGCATTGCCATTTTAAAGACGGGCTCCCCCGTACTGTATGTTCCGGTGGCGCTGGTGCTGATCCTGGACGGCGGGCTGGGTCTGGTCAAGGTGGCGCTGCTGCGTTTCCTGAAGATCCGCATTTTAAAGAATACCAGGACGCCCCTTCATGACCATGTGCGCAAGGTGTGGGGCTGGTCCAACACCCAGACGGTGTTCCGCTTCGCCATTATCCAGATCATCCTGGCGGTGGCGGTGATTTATGGGCTCCAGGTATGAAACGGAATGAAGTTTCTCTAAGACTGTAAAGAGGGGGTGTACCCCCTCTTTGAAGCACAGTCTAAGAGAAGCTAAGTCATTCCGGGAAGAATCGCAAGGACGGCGATTCTTCCGGCCTTGTACCAGGTCGGCTGGGCGGCATGACAGGAATTGAGAGGGAAATGTGGAATGAACTTCATGAAATGGAACGAAAGAATAGAAATGGAGAGTTGAAATTATGCACGACGAACTGACACCCAGTGATATTAAGAAAATGGAAGAGGAGATAGAGTATCGTAAGCTGGTGGTGCGTCCCAAGGCGTTGGAGGATGTGAAGGAGGCCAGGGCTCACGGCGATCTCAGCGAGAATTTCGAGTATCATGCGGCGAAGAAGGTAAAGAATCAGAATGAGAGCCGGATCCGCTATCTGGAGAGGATGATTAAGACGGCCAGGGTGATCTCGGAAGACTCGGCGGAGGATGAGGTGGGGATCAACAATACCGTCACGGTAGAGTTTGCGGATGATCAGACTGTGGAGACTTACCGGATCGTCACTACTGTGAGAGGAAATTCGCTGGAGAACATGATCAGCAACGAAAGTCCCCTGGGTAAGGCGCTCCTTGGGAAAAAGGAAGGAGATACCGCCCATGTCCAGGTAAACGAGACGGTGGGATATGACGTCAGGATCCTCAAAATCGAAAATACGGTGGATGACGGAAGCGACAAGATCAGAAGTTTTTAAGAGAGTATTTTGGGCAGTGCTTCCTTCTCCGAAGCCGTATTTTCCGGACAGTATGTGAAGCGTATCGTAACAGTTCAGACAGGGCGCTGAACTGTTACGACGATGCACACAAAATGAGTTTTCAACTCATTTTGGCGCCCGCAAGTCTCGCAAAATTGCACAGAAATGCAATTTTGACTTCGCGGGAGGGGCTGTCTGAACTGTTTACAACGTATCAAGTCACTGTGGAATGAAATGGAGATTGTATTATGAAAAAATATCTTTTGTTTGATTTGGATGGAACTTTGACGGATCCCAAGCAGGGGATCTGTACCTGTGTGCAGTACGCCCTGTCCTCCATGGGGATCGAGGAGCCTGACCTGGACAAGCTGGAGCCTTTTATCGGGCCGCCCTTGAAGGACAGTTTCATGAAATACTATCATATGTCTGAAGAACAGGCAGACGCGGCTGTTGCGAAGTACAGGGAGTGCTTTCAGGACAAGGGGATCTTTGAGAATAAGATGTATCCCGGTATCTCGGAGATGCTCCAGACCTTTATGTCAAAGGGAATGTTCCTGGCGGTGGCATCCAGCAAGCCCACTGTCTTTGTGGAGAGGATCCTGGAGCATTTTAACATCAAAAGATTTTTCAGGGTGGTCGTGGGAAGTGAACTGGACGGTACACGGGTCAATAAGGACGAAGTGGTGGAAGAGGCCTTAAGACAGCTGTTCGGGGATCAGCCCGTGGATAAAAGCCAGGTCTATATGATCGGGGACCGCAGCTTTGACGTGGAGGGAGCGCGCAGGGCAGGCGTGGAAAGCGTGGGCGTTACCTACGGCTACGGCAGTATGGAGGAACTGAAAGAGGCGAAGGCGGATTACATCGTGCGCTCTGTGGAAGAACTTCAGAAGTTTCTGCTGAGGGGAACGGAGGAACAGCGGAAGCTGACCCCTTTCCAGAGGGTATGGCAGCTTTTCTTCCCGCTGCTGCTGTTTGTCCTTGTGAAGGCGGTGGGTGTCAATGTCATGGGGCTGGTGCTGCAGACGATCGGGCAGACCATCCCCGTAGGTTCTTTTCTCTTTGTGCATGATGAGGCAGGACAGCTGATCGCCATGACGGGCAACGCGGGCACGCTGATGCAGATCGCCGGATTTGCGGCGGGGCTTGCGGCTGTCTGGAAAATCTCCCGGCGCACCCTGAGCAAGGCGGCGGACAGCATGAAGCTTCTGCATATCAAAGGCGATCCCGCGAAGTGTTATCTGTTCCTTGGCATGGCCATTGTGGGAGCGGTGATTGGCCTTAACCTGTTGTTTTCCCTTTCAGGCATGGTGGACAATTCCGAAGCGTATCAGGCCGTGGCGGAGGATCAGTATTCTGCTGTTATGTGGCTGGGTCTGCTGTGCTTCGGTTTTGTGACGCCCTATGCGGAGGAGGTTCTGTTCCGCGGCATTATTTATAACTGCCTGAGACGTACCATGAAAGTGAAAGTTTCCATTTTTATCTGCGCCATGATCTTTGGCATGTATCATATGAACACCGTGCAGTCGTTCTATGCGTTCCTGATCGGTTGTATCATTGCATATGCCTATGAGTATTTTGGGGATTTCAGGATTCCCGTGATCATCCATATGATTGCCAATGTGCTTGCTTACTGTCTGACTTACACCAGCCTTGCGGTGTCCGGCCTGGTGTGCTGGCCTGTGTGTATTGCCTTCCTGGCAGTTACGGCAGTGAGTCTGTTCCTTTTACATAGGGAGAAGAATATCCTATGAGATTTTCAGTTGTAGTAGTGTGCCTGAATCCGGGGGAAAAACTGAACCAGACACTGGGCAGTATCCTTTCCCAGACGTATGATGATTATGAGATTGTGGTGAAGGACGGCGGCAGCAGGGACGGAGCTGTGGAAGCCATGCGCGGCGATCCCAGGATACGGCTTTTCCGGGAGAAGGACAGCGGTATTTATGATGCAATGAACCAGGCGGTGACCCATGCGGAGGGGGATTTTGTGCTGTTCTTAAACTGTGGGGATTCCTTTGCGGATGCAAAGGTGCTGGAGCGGACATCCTCCTGTATAGAGAAGGAGGCGGCACAGGGGGCGGATCTGTCCAGACTGGTGCTGTACGGGGATACGCTGGGGGAGAAGAACGGAGTGGTGATCGCCTCGCCGCCCCGGATCAACGGCTTTGCCTGCTATCGAAATATTCCCTGTCACCAGGCCTGTTTTTACAGCAGAGCACTCTGCCTGGATAAGCCCTACGATCCCGTGTTCCGGATCCGTGCCGATTATGACCATTTCCTCTGGTGCTTCTACAGGGCGGGGGCGAAATTTGTGCATATGGATTTTGCCGCGGCTTCCTATGAAGGAGGAGGCTATTCGGAGAGCAAGGAGAACCGGAAACGGGACAGGCAGGAGCATAGACAGATCACTTCCGCTTACATGAGTAAGGGGGAGCTTTTTCAGTACAGGTTTGTGATGGCTTGTACCCTGGCGCCGCTGCGCAGGGCGATGGCGGAGAGCAGAGTCTTTTCCGGAGTGTACCACGGGCTGAAGAGGATGCTTTATCGTTGACAGGGAAAGCGGTAAATGACAGGGCTTTGGGTGGTTAAAACTTGTTACTGGTCGCGCAAAAGGTGCGTGAAAGGTAATTAGAACTTTTCAATGCTGAAATACCGGAAGAAAAGTTGTTGCGGATATTACTTATAAGTAATATAATGAATAAATAGGAGTATGAATGAATAAGAAGGATGCCTTACTCAAATTAGTTCAGAGTCTGGAGGATTATCTGCAGCAAGGATTTCGTTTTCATTCGCTTTTTATGAAAGAATTTAAGAAATCGGTTTTAGCAAATAGATATGCTGAAATGCAGGAAATGTCAGAGCATTCAACACCATGACATAAAGGAGATGCTGATATGAGCAACGAAGCACTGATCGGATCATCTGGATTGGAAGATTTATTGGAATTATTTGGGGACTCTGTAACGGTGTCAGACATTATTGCCTCAAATGTTTTAGGGGAAATATCAGCTGCTATAGCAAAAAAGAGGATTCAATCCAATATGACACAGAAAGAATTTGCCAGCTACATGTGTGTCAGTCAGGGGATGGTTTCAAAATGGGAAGGCGGCGATTACAATTTTTCGATAAGAACTCTTGCGGATATTGCAGAGAAGCTGGATATGGAATTGACGGTGGGGCTGAATTTGAAAGGGCGGGATATGCAGGTGAAACTTCCTTGTGGATCACGAGACGGTCGACCGGATGCTCCTTGAAGCGTCCAACCGCACAGGTGGAAACTTTTTCTTGCGCAATAATCAGCCGCCAATAATCAGTCGGATTTCTGCCAATGGAAAGAAAACGGATGCGAAGCAGACGCTGAGGAGGGGCTTGCCCACCTCGTTGGGAATGCGAGGGCTGAAAGTCTCGCAAAATTGTACAGGGAAGCAACTTTGACTTTGCGGTGCCGTATGGCTGGACTGTTACGATTGGCTTTGGATAGCTACAAAAATTCCTTGCTTTTTTCTTCAAAAACGGATATGATTAAGAAAAAGCGTGCTCGTGCACGGGGAGGCAGGGATGATGACAGCAAACAATCCGGTCTTAAGCGGGTTTTATCCGGACCCTTCCATCTGTGCGGTGGGAAATGACTTTTATCTGGTAAATTCCACTTTTGCATATTTTCCGGGTATTCCGATTTTCCACAGCAGGGATCTGGCCCATTGGGATCAGATCGGCAATGTCCTGGACAGATCCTCCCAGGTGTGCCTGGAGGGCTGTAGGCACTCCCAGGGAATATACGCCCCCACAATCCGGTATCATAAGGGAATGTTTTACGTGATTACCACCAATGTCTCCGGCGGGGGAAGCTTTATTGTCACGGCCGAGGATCCTGCCGGTTCCTGGTCTGAGCCGTATTTTCTGGGCGCGGAGGCGCCGGGCATTGACCCCAGCCTTTTCTTTGACAGTGACGGGGTCTGTTACTATGTGGGCACAAGGCCGAATCCGGAAGGTGTGCGGTACAATGGCGACTGGGAGATCTGGGCGCAGGAACTGGATCTGGCAGCGATGAAGCTGACCGGGGAAAGCCATATGCTTTGGAAAGGTGCCATGAACGGCGCCATTTGGCCGGAGGGTCCCCATCTGTACCGTAAAGACGGTTACTATTATCTGTTGATTGCGGAGGGCGGGACATCGGTGCACCACAGTGTGATGGCAGCCAGGAGCCGCAGTGTGTTCGGCCCTTATGAGGGAAACCCGGCGAATCCGATCCTGACCCACAGGCATCTGGGGAGGGATTACCCGGTGGTCAATGTAGGGCACGGTGATCTGGTGGAGGATCCAGAGGGCAGATGGTATATGGTGATGCTGGCCTCAAGGCCCTGCGAGGGGCATACTAATATGGGACGTGAGACATTTTTGGCAAAAGTGGTCTGGGAGGATGGCTGGCCGGTGGTGAACCCGGGCGTGGGGAAGCTGGAGGATTGTGTGGAACTTCCGGAGAGGGATACAGCTTTTTCCGGGGGAGAAGAAAATTTGCAGGAAGCCTGTGAAGGTCTCTCAGAGGAAATAAGTGTTTCATCCGTATCAGGGAAATCCTTTCAGGAAGCCTGTGCAGGTCTCCCTGGGGAAATAACCGCTTTACCTGGATCAGGGAAGGCTTTGCAGGAAGCTTGTGCAGGTTCTTCAGGGGAGGAAACTGTTTCGGCCGGGAATGGGCGTTACGCGCAGGAAGCTTACGCGGGGTCTCCGGAATGCGGGGTATACCGGTTTCGACAGGAAAAACTGCCGCCGGAATTCATGATGCTCCGGAATCCTCCACGGGAGCCTTTCTACCGCCTGGAGGCAGGAAAACTGTATCTGCGCCTGAGGGCAGAGTCTTTAAGGGAGGAAGTCAATCCCTCCTATCTGTGCGTCCGTCAGAGGCAGCAGGATTACGAGACGGGAGCGGTCATGGAATTTGAGCCGCGGACGGACAGGGAATGTGCGGGACTTGCCATTGTACAGAGCAATTTCTATCATGTCCGCCTGGAAATGTATAGGCAGGATGCAGGAACGCAGGTCCGGGTTGTATTGTGCAGGGAAGGACAGGCGGAAACGGCAGGAAGCTGTGGTATTTCCGGGGAGAGGGTTCTGCTGCGGATTGTGAACCGGGGACAGAGGGCGTCTTTTTACTGCGAGACGGCGGAGGGTGTCCGGACGGTTGCGGAAAATGTGGATATGCGTCTTTTGAGCACGGAGACGGCGGGCGGCTTTACCGGGTGCACCATGGGGATGTATGCTTCCTCCAATGGCGCCGAAAGCCGGAATGAGGCGGTTTTCACGGATTTTTATTATAAACCATTTATAAAGGAGGTTACAAATGCTGTACATAGGAATTGATTTGGGGACTTCGGCGGTGAAGCTGCTGCTGATGGACAGTGAGGGGAAGATCGTAAATATAGTGTCCAGGGAATACCCGCTGTATTTCCCGAACCCGGGCTGGTCGGAGCAGAAGCCGGAGGACTGGTACGAGCAGACCATGGAGGGAATCCGGGAACTGGTAAAGGACGTGGATAAGAGCCAGGTGGCAGGGATCAGCTTCGGCGGGCAGATGCATGGCCTTGTGATCCTGGACGCGGAGGACAATGTGATTCGTCCGGCGATCCTGTGGAACGATGGGCGTACCACGGAGGAGACGGATTACCTGAACAACGTCATCGGCAAGGAGAAGCTGTCCCAATATACGGCCAATATTGCCTTTGCCGGGTTTACGGCGCCGAAGATTCTCTGGGTGAAGAAGAATGAACCGGAGAACTTTGCAAGGATTGCGAAGATCATGCTGCCCAAGGACTATATCGCGTATAAGCTGACAGGAGTCCACTGCACCGATGTGTCCGATGCCTCCGGCATGCTGCTGTTTGACGTGAAGAACCGCTGCTGGTCCCGGGAGATGTGTGAGATCTGCGGCATCAGCACTTCCCAGCTGGCCACCTGCTATGAGAGTTATGAGAAGGTGGGAACCGTGCTCCCTGAGATCGCCGGGCAGCTGGGTATTCCCGGGAATACGGTGGTGGCAGCAGGTGCGGGAGATAACGCGGCGGCAGCCGTGGGAACCGGCACGGTGGGAGACAATATGTGCAATATCTCCCTGGGCACCAGCGGCACGGTCTTTATTTCCTCCAAAAACTTCGGCGTGGACAAATTCAATGCGCTGCATTCCTTCGCCCATGCGGACGGAAGCTATCATCTGATGGGCTGTATGCTCAGTGCCGCAAGCTGCAATAAGTGGTGGATGGATGAAATCATCGGCACAAAGGATTATGCCGGGGAGCAGGCGCCGATCCAGAGGCTGGGCGAGAACCATGTCTATTTCCTGCCCTATCTGATGGGAGAGCGTTCCCCCCATAATAACCCCGATGCCAGGGCGACCTTTATCGGCATGACCATGGACACCACCAGGGCGGATATGACACAGGCGGTGCTGGAGGGCGTTGCCTTTGCACTGAGGGATTCCCTGGAGGTGGCAAAGTCCCTGGGAATCAATCTGAAGCGTACCAAGATCTGCGGCGGCGGTGCAAAGAGCCCTCTCTGGAAGAAGATCATCGCCAATGTCCTGAATCTCAAGGTGGATGTGATCGAGAGCGAGGAAGGTCCCGCCATGGGCGGCGCCATGCTGGCGGCTGTGGCCTGCGGCGAATACGGAAGCGTGGAGGAGATCGCGGACAAGGTGGTGAAGATCATCGATACCGTGGAACCGGAACCGGAACTGGTGGAAAAGTATGAGGCGCGGTACGCCCAGTTTAAGGAGATTTATCCCGCCTGCAAGCCGCTGTTCGGGATCATTAAGTAGCGGGATCATTCAGGTCGTTTTGGAATCGTTTCTTATGTTGTGCGGAGCGCCCAAAATCTGGTTGCTGGGATGGGTTTATAACGCCTGAATAAGCTTTTTGGAAAGGAGAATGATTCAAATGAAAGTTTTATCAGTCAATGACGCTGCCTTCCGCAAATACGGCAGGGTGGTAACAAATGTGGATTTCACGGAACTGATCCAGGAGATGAAGAAGACGCCCGTTCCGGAGGGTGTAGTCTATGAGCCCAGCGTGGAAGCGCTGGAGGCGCTGCCCGTCATGCATGCATTGTCCGACACGGTATACGGCGAGATGCCTGTCCAGATCGGCTACTGCAACGGCCACAACACAAAGCTGAATGCCCTGGAATATCACAGGGATTCCGAGATCAATGTGGCGGCTACGGACGCGATCCTGATGCTGGGACTGCTTCAGGATGTGGAGGCGGATCACACCTATGACACTTCCAGGGTGGAGGCTTTCCTGGTGCCTGCGGGCACGGCGGTGGAGGTCTATGCCACAACGCTCCATTATGCGCCCTGCGGGGTGGACGGCCAGGGTTTCCAGGTGACCGTAGTGCTGCCCAGGGGAACCAATTACCCGTTGAAAAAGGAGCATGTGAGAGCCGCAGGAACGGCCACGGACAATGAGGACTGCCTGATCACTGCCGTGAATAAATGGCTCATCGGCCATGCGGAGGGCGGTCTGAACGAGGGCAGCTTCCTGGGACTTAAGGGAAAAAACCTGGATATCAATGAGTGACCGGCAGGCTGTCATTGGGAAGCTTCTGCAGGAAACTATCAATAAAAAATATTACAAATCAGTTAGGAGGATTCTACTATGAACAATTTACCCCAGGTAAAAATCGGCATCGTGGCAGTCAGCCGTGACTGCTTTCCGGAAAGTCTCTCCGTGAATCGGAGAAAAGCCCTGATCAAGGCCTATACGGACAAGTACGACGCGGCGGACATTTACGAGTGTCCTGTCTGTATCGTAGAGAGCGAGATCCACATGGTTCAGGCTCTGGAGGACATCAAGAAGGCAGGCTGTAACGCACTCTGCGTTTACCTTGGAAATTTCGGCCCTGAGATTTCCGAGACACTCCTGGCAAAGCATTTTGACGGCCCTTCCATCTTTGTGGCGGCGGCGGAGGAGAGCCAGAACGATCTGTCCGATGGCCGCGGAGACGCTTACTGCGGTATGCTGAACGCAAGCTATAACCTGAAGCTGCGCAATATCAAGGCTTATATTCCCGAGTATCCCGTGGGTACTGCCGAGGAATGTGCCGATATGATCAATGAGTTCGTTCCCATTGCCAGGGCAATCATCGGCCTCAGCGACCTGAAGATCATTTCCTTTGGCCCCAGACCGTTGAACTTCCTTGCCTGCAACGCTCCGATCAAACAGCTTTACAATCTGGGCGTTGAGATCGAGGAGAACTCCGAACTGGATCTTTTCGAGGCATTTAACAAGCACGCGGGAGACGAGAGGATTCCTGCCAAGGTACAGGAGATGGCGGCGGAACTGGGCGCGGGCAACAAGAAGCCCGAGGTGCTGGAGAAGCTGGCGCAGTACGAACTGACATTGTTAGACTGGGTAGAGGCGCACAAGGGATACCGCAAGTATGTGGCTATCGCCGGAAAGTGCTGGCCCGCCTTCCAGACCCAGTTCGGCTTTGTGCCCTGCTACGTGAACAGCCGTCTCACCGGCATGGGCATCCCCGTATCCTGCGAGGTTGATATTTACGGCTGCCTGAGCGAGTTCATCGGCACCTGCGTCAGCGCGGATGCGGTTACCCTGCTGGATATCAACAATTCCGTGCCTGCGGATATGTACAAGGAAGCCATTGAGGGCAAGTTCCCTTACACCCATAAGGATACTTTCATGGGCTTCCACTGCGGAAACACCTGCTCCAGCAAGCTGGCATTCTGCGAGATGAAGTACCAGAAGATCATGGCGAGAAACCTGCCCATCGAAGTGACCAACGGCACCCTGGAGGGGGATATCATGCCCGGGGATATCACTTTTTATCGTCTTCAGTCCACAGCGGATTGCAAGCTGCGCGCATATATTGCGCAGGGTGAGGTTCTGCCTGTGGCAACCAAGTCCTTCGGCGGCATCGGCGTATTCGCGATTCCCGAGATGGGACGCTTCTACCGCCATGTGTTGATCGAGAAGAATTATCCTCATCACGGCGCCGTGGCATTCGGGCATTTCGGAAAGGCCCTGTTCGAGGTATTCAAGTACATCGGCGTGCCCGTGGAAGACCTGAATTACAACCAGCCCAAGTCCCTGCCCTATCCTACGGAGAATCCTTTTGCGTAAAGCGGTATACGGATGAGGGAACCAAAGGGACTGTGAAATATGTGCTTTAACTGTTTAACAGAAAAGAACACCTTCAGGAATATGACCTGGAGGTGTTCTTTCGCTTTCCTGCTCATTCATCTTGCTCTACTTATTGTGTCAGAATCCACTCCAGGGCGCTGTCCTTCCCCTGGCGGATATCTTCGATGTCCTGGTGGATATACACGTCCGGCAGGATGGTATTTTCCCACTCATAGAGCCTGCCATCCTCGTCATATACGGCTCCCGCAAAATTGTCCCCCTCATACCAGTCGGTGGAGACGGAAATGGATAGCTGCGATTGCGGCAGGACAATCTTTATAGTAGGCCTGTAGTAGAAAAAGGAAGTGAACTGCCCGGCAGGTTCTCCTACAGTGATCGCATTCAGTTCCTCCTTGAAAAGGCTGACGCAGCCCATGGCGGCGGACATGGTGTAGCCCCCGATGAGGACATATGTCTGATCGATGGGAAGCGCTTTGATGAGTTGGACATCCTCACGCAGATAGTTATGTACACGCATAAAACCTCCGGGGTTGTTCCGGAGGTCTATGACCAGCTTGTTGCATTCCGGGTGTGCCTCCAGAAGATCGGCTGTTTTTTCGAAAAGTTCCTGATAATGAGATTCGGCCAGACTGCCCATCTGCTCCAAGTTTATGTAGACATATCCGCCGTTATCCCCTTCATGGTATTCTGCCCGGTTTCCTTCCTCAACATCGAAAAGGTAGGCCCAGCTTTTTGGAAAGACTTTTGGGGTCGCCTCGTATTCCACACGTGACACAAAGGGCACTTCCACAGATTGAACCTGCTGGTTTTCGTCCAGAATCTGGAAGGTATAGCCATCCTGATAGCCACAGCCCGCCCAGTCAAAAAACGCCGGGATAAAATAATGGGTGCAAAAAGTTTCCCTGCTGACCCATGTATTGTCTGGATTTATAATACTTTCAAATTTTTGTTCGAGGTAGCTCATATCCACCCCATTAACAGCTACGATCTCACGCAGCAGGTATGGCTCAAACTGTTCATATCCTTTCAGGTAGAAGCGTAGGTACAGCCTGCCGCCAAAATAGGAGACGCCAATGGGAAAAAGGTCATCATAAAAAGAGTCTGGAAGTGAGATATTTGTATGAATATCGCCCATTCCGGCAAGAATTGCAGACAGTTCGAAAAAGATGTCATTGTCGGACAAGCTGTCCACATGTTGGCAAAGCCAGTCAATTTCCTGGTCGAATTCTTCCTCTGAACATAGGTAGAAAGGATCTGGGTGATATTTCTTATAATGATTTTGCAGATAGTGGATATCGTTGATCCAATTCCGATCCCGCTCCGACAGCTCCGACACCGGAATGTCCGCTGATATGGAAGGGGTTTCCACGCCAGGTTCGGTTTGCTGTGCCCCGGCTTCGGAAAAAATTTCCCCATCAGACCCGGTATACTGTTCTTCGGATATGGAAAGATTTCCACCATCAACTCCGGCCTGCTGATCCCCGGACGCATCCGGTTTTGGGACAGTATCTGCGCCCGCCTGATGCGCAGGGGCACAGGCGGACAGCAGCAGGCAAAAGGTTAGTAAGAGCAGACAAACTCTTTTTTTCATAAGATTTTTCCCCCTATATTCTAAGGTAGTGTCAAATCCTACCCCATTTTTTGATACTAAAACCTTGATTTTATGGGAG
>CAOKWI010000047.1 GCA_948473115.1 uncultured Lachnospiraceae bacterium
TGTAACTTATTAACTATATAGCTCTTGTGGCTATATCATTATTATACTAGGAGGACAAATTATGGCAATTATAGGAGTGAACAATTACAACAGTGTTTACGAAAACACATATGCTTCATCAAGAAAGGAAGCGGCAAAGAAAGAGGAGACAAAAGAAACAGCGGATGCGCAGAAAAGCACTGAAACAGCAAAGAAAAACAGCAAATCAAATAATGCCACAGAATATGCAAACGGACTGGCGAAACTTGTTCCAAGCGCAGAGTTTAGGATTGGAGATGGTTTTTCTACGGCGAAAACTGGAATAACGCTGACAGTCAGTCCGAAGCTTTTAGAGAAAATGCAGAATGATCCTGAAACTGAAAAGGAAATGAAGGAATTGATCAAAGGCGTTGAGGCGAAAAACAAACTGGCTGAGAAATGGAATAAAATGACGGGCAGAACGACAGTGTTTCGTCATGACTGGATTGATGCAAATGGTCAATTCCATTCTTTTTCTCAAACGATAAGAAAAGATGAGCTGAATGAAAAACTCCGCAAAGAGGCACAGGAAAACGCTGAAAAGCGGATTGAAAAGTCAAGAGAAAAAGTCCGTGAAAATGCGGAGCAGCTTGCGGAGAAATTAGAGGAAAAGGCAGAGGAAGCGAAGGAAAGCGAAAAGCCGGAAGAAAAGAAAGTAGTAAAGGAAGACGGTACAGCAACTCCAAACAAAGCAGAGCAGCTTTTGGAAGAAAAAATGGCTGCTTCCAAAGATGGCACGATTTATCTGGATGACGCAGATATGAAAACAATCATCGAGGCTGCCCAGGAAGAGGATGCAGGCAAAACCACAGCAAAAGATCAGCTGCAGGTTGGCGCAAATCTGGATTTGAAGATATAAGAGGAGGCGAGGATATGAATGTCAGCAGTAACAATCTGAGAGGGTTTTCGCAGTATTCCCTTTTGAATAAACCGTTTTCGCAGAAGAATGGAAATAACTCTGGCGTTTCCAAGCAGGCGGATGCCAAGGAAACGATTGAGGGCGAGCTTAAGAGGCTCAGAACTGAAGGGGGGGAAAGGGCTTTCCACGAATGCCTCTAAAAAGCCGCAGGGGACAGATGGAGATGCCCCGGAAACAGCCGGGCAGAAAATGAAAAGGCTGGCACAAGAATGGAGGGATGCCTATAAGACTTCCGGTTCTAAGGAAAGCGGCATGGAGAAAGTGTTATCCATGCTGAATGGTATGTTTGGCATTCGTAAAGAGGCATAATTGGATATGCAGGTATAATCTTTACACCTTATTCCGCAGAGGCACATAAAGCTTTGCCTCTGCGGTCTGCCCGGAGGCGATATCAACTAATAAGGATTAGGAGGCGTTTTTATCATGGGAGAACATTTATTTGAGAAACTTGCCCGTGATCGGGGAATCACGGTGGAGGAGATGCGGGAGATTATCTCAGCGCGGATCAGGCGGGGTATGAATGATTCTGACCCCAAGAAGCGGGCGCAGGGGAATGAGAAGCGGGTATACACACCTTTTGATGTGGTACTCGCTTTTTTCGTATCCGTTTCGCTGTCCCTTCCTTATTTGTTGGCATACAGTGTGGGCGGAATGCACAGTATGCTGATCTTTGCAATTTTTTTTCAATTTCCTAACCCGGATAAACCGGAACCCCAATTTTGCCACTTTGCGCAAGAAATCATTGTTAAGTGCCTAAACGCCAGATCCTTCCTTTCACAGTTCCCAAGTCGGATTATTACAAGTCAATGCGCGGATAAGTCCATGGCGCAGGGGAGCGTATTTATTATAATAAAAGAAAGAAAAACGAAACCCAAAAGGGTAAGGAGCGCCTCCGGAAACCGGGCACGGGGACTTTCCCGGGGCATCCAAAAGAGAAAAGGGGGTTATTTATGAAAGGCGTAAAGTCGATCGGCACA
Organism: uncultured Lachnospiraceae bacterium; assembly: GCA_948473115.1. Taxonomy (GTDB): domain Bacteria; phylum Bacillota; class Clostridia; order Lachnospirales; family Lachnospiraceae; genus Acetatifactor. Next base: position 1,915 of record CAOKWI010000047.1, read on the forward strand.
GGAAAAAGCCCTGTGCAAAAAGTGCCTGAAACACACAAAAGGAACAGTCCCAGGAACTACCTGAAAAACAACTGGCAGCTTTACATAATGATACTGCCGGCGGTGATTTTCTTCCTTGTATTTCATTATCTGCCGATGTATGGGATCCAGATTGCCTTCAAGGACTACAGGGCGGTGGACGGGATTGCGGGAAGTCCCTGGGCAGGATTCAAGCACTTCACAACATTCTTCCAGGCGTATTATTTCAAACGACTGCTGGTCAATACGCTGGTGCTGAATGTGGAAAACCTGATCATCAGCTTTCCGGTTCCCATTATCATGGCGATCATGCTGAACCAGATCAAGAATGACAAGGTAAAACAGGGTATCCAGACCAGCATTTATGTGCCGTATTTTATTTCCACCGTGGTGCTTGCAGGTATGCTCTACATCTTCCTGTCCCCCACCAGCGGTATCTTAAATACGGTGCGCGGCTGGTTCGGACAGAATGCGGTGGATTTTATGTCCAGCGCCTCGGCATTCCGGCCCATATACATTATATCCAGTATCTGGCAGAACGCGGGATACAGTACCATCCTCTTCATTGCCGCCCTTGCGGGGGTGGATCAGTCCCTCTATGAGGCGGCGGAGATAGACGGAGCCAGCATCTGGCAGAAGATCCGCTATATTGACCTTCCCAGCCTGCTTCCCACGATCATGATGGTTCTCGTGCTGGACTGTGGAAAGCTGCTGAACAGCAACACGGAGAAGACGCTGGTCATGCAGACCGCGGGCAATATTCCCACCTCCGACATTATTGGTGTGTATGTCTATAATGTGGGTCTGGGAACCGGCCAGTTTTCCTATACTGCCGCCATCGGCCTGTTTATCAATATCATCAACTTTATATTGATCATCACGGTGAACAGGATTTCAAAGAAAGCCACGGATGTGGGGCTGTTCTAAGGAAACGCTTTGACCAGCGTTTTCCTGAAAACAGCAGGGAAACAGAACAAATTGCCATAAATGGCGATTACAGTTGAGGAGGTAATGATTAGTTATGGCGAAGACGACAGCTGTGCCCTGGAGCACAGGAAAAAGAAAGACCAGCGGAAGCAATAAAGTCTTCCGGATCGTAAATATCGTTTTCTGGACAGTCGTGATGTTTGCGATTCTCTATCCGCTTTATCTGGTACTGATTGCATCCGTGTCGGATCCCGATGCCATCGTCCGGGGCGAGGTGGTCTGGCACCCGGTGGGAATCTCCATGAGAGGTTATGAGGCGGTATTTAAATACAAGGAGCTGCTGCGCTCCTATGCAAATTCCATATTTTACACCTTTGCAAGTGTGGCGTTGAGTATTATCATTACACTGTTGGCGGCCTATGTGCTGTCCAGGCCGAAATTTAAGGGAAAGGCAATTTTCAACCTGTTCTTTATTTTCACCATGTTTTTCGGCGGCGGTCTGATTCCCACGTTCCTGGTGATGAAGGATCTGGGGCTCTATAATTCGCCCCTGGTGATCATCCTGATGGGGAGCGTAAGCGTGTGGAACCTTATGGTGGCGAGGACATTTATCCAGACCAGCATCCCCAACGAACTTTACGAAGCCTCCACCATAGACGGTGCGTCCCACTTTGCATATTTCAGCAAGGTGGTCCTGCCCCTGAGCAAGACCATCATTGCGGTGCTGGCGGTTTATTACGGCGTGGCGAAATGGAACGATTACTTTACCGGACTTGTGTATCTGCGTGACAGAAACCTCTATCCCCTGCAGACGGTGCTGAGGGAGATACTGGCCACGTTACAGGTGGATAAATCCGGGGATTACATGATGACCATGGCGGACAGCGCGGCATCCATCGCGGAGGCCACCAAGACCGCACAGGTGGCGAAGTATTGTATCATCGTGATCGCCACAGGCCCGGTGGTCATTCTCTATGCTTTCATGCAGAAATATTTTGAGAAGGGCGTTATGATCGGTTCCTTAAAGGGATGACATCTGGAATAACAACAGGTAAAGCGGAAGGACTGCGCAGGCGTGCAGTCCTTTTCCTGCAGCAATGGCGGGGATTGCTGTGGAGTATTTGATTCCGCGGGCATTGGGGCAAGACAATATATTCTGTTTTTGGCTTGCGCTGCAGGCCCGGAAAGGCAGGGTTATGGATATGCAGAACAGTACGGTGGATTTATTTATGTTTATGGGACAGTCCAATATGGCGGGGCGCGGGATCGTGACGGCGGAGCACAGCGTACCGGCGCCGGCGCTTACGGAAGGGGCAGGGTATGAATACCGGGCGGTGTCGTCCCCGGACAGACTGTATCCTATATCCGAGCCCTTTGGCCGGAAGGAAAACCGCAAAGGCGGCATCGACGACGGGGAACTGAAGACAGGCTCCATGGTCACGGCCTTTGTCAACGCTTATTATGAAAGAGCAGGGATTCCCGTGGTAGGCGTTTCCGCTTCGAAGGGCGGCAGCCGGATCGACCAGTGGCAGCCGGGAGGTGATTTTTTGCAGGATGCCATAGCCAGACTGGACGCGGCGTCAGAATTCCTGACGGCAGGGCAGTACAGGATCAGACACCGGTACATGCTCTGGTGCCAGGGGGAGTCGGACGGCGATATGGCGAAACCGGGGGAGCAGTACCGCAGGGAATTTGAGCGTATGCTCGATGCGATGCTGCAGGCGGGCATTGAAAAGTGCTTCCTGGTCAGGATAGGCCATTATAACGGAACCGGTGGGACAGATTACAGTGGGATCATGATGGCCCAGGATGCCATTGCACAGACCAATGCAGATGTGGTAATGGTTTCAAGACTGTTCGAGCAGATGCGCAGGCGCGGGCTGATGAAGGACGATTTCCACTATTTTCAGGAGGCCTATAACCTGGTAGGGCAGGAGGCGGGGGAAAATGCCGCGCGCTATACGGCAGGGCGCTGAGACGGGGGTTGCCTTCTGAATCAAAAAAGTGCAAAGCCTTTTGATATGGATCAAGGGGCTTTACACCTTTGGGTTTATTGGTTACTCTTTTATCTTGTCAATATCTGTGAGATTGACACCTAAACTATTGAGTAATGCTTTTAAAAGAAGATATTGCTCTTTTAGTTTGGCATATGTTTTTACGGCATTTTCTTCTTTTGCCAATGTCATGTACTCTTGTATATCCTTGAATTCATCCATGGCATTTTTCATAATTTCAGCGTTGTTTATTTCCGCTATTACCTCCATAGTCTCACCGCCTTTTAATTGGTGTAGTTGTCTGTTACTACATTTATTATAGCGAATTGTGGAAAAGGTGTAAAGACTCTATATGAATTTGGATCATTCTCGTGTTGATAGGAACACATTATTTCCATACTGTGGCCGAACTTATGTCTCCCAGCGGCAATCTTGTGTTCCTATGCAATTTTGCGAGGGTTTCCGGCGTAAATATATAAGTCGGAATTTTACAAGTCAGTGTGCGGATAAGTCCATGGAAAAGAAGTCCCCAATTATTATAATAGAAGCAGGAACAGCAAAAAGGGCAATGCAGAATGACCCGGTAACAGGCTGTTGTACAAGAAACTGTTTTTCAGTTTCGGCGGTACATATATGTAAAATAAATGACAGGAGGATATCTATGAAAAAGAAAATCGTAGCAATGATGTTATCTGCCATGCTGGCAGTATCGGCGCTGGCCGGCTGTGGTGACTCGGGAACGGACGCTTCCGCAAATGCGGGACAGTCCTCCGGTGAGGGAAGTTCCCAGGGTGCGGGCACATCCTCGGAGGCAGGAAGTGAGGGGCAGATTACCCTGAAGGTCATGCTGGGGATCCGTGATGTGGATTCACTGACAGATCCTTCGGAAATGCCTGCGATCCAGCGTCTGGAGGAGCAGACAGGGATCAGGCTGGAGTGGGAAATGATCAAGGCCGCTGACTGGCCCACGAAGCTGAACCTGATGTTTGCCTCCAATGAATATCCGGACATTATCATTACACCCAACACGCCGGTGGATCAGGAGGAATATGGTGTGTCCCAGGGGCTGCTGATTCCTCTGAACGATGACCTTACTTCCCAGTATATGCCTAATTACACGGCGAGAAGAGAGGCAGAGGACACAGATCCCTGCAACAGCCTGACCGCTTCCGACGGCAACAAGTATTCCATCGGTTACATGGTAGGCCAGTATATCAACACCAACGCGCATTTCTTTATCAATGATGACTGGCTGAACCGTTTGAATCTGAAGAGACCCACCAATGTGGAGGAACTGACAGATGTGCTGAGGGCCTTCAAGGAACAGGATGCAAACGGCAACGGGGATGCTTCCGATGAAGTGCCTCTGGAGATGAGCCTGGATAACGGATTTTACGGCGTGCGCTATATGCTTCCCATGTTCGGCGTGCCTGCGGATCCTGAGAAGTGGATCTATCTGGACAATGACAAGAAGGTACAGTTTACCGCTACCCAGCAGGGCTTCCGTGACTGTATGGAATGGCTTCATACCTGCTACAGCGAAGGCCTGACCGATCCGGAGATGATCTCCCAGGATCAGAACACGGTGGAAACCAAGTTCAAGGAAGGTAACGTGGGATTCTTTACCGCATGGAGACTGAAGGCCATGGGCTTTGACGACGGTGTGGCTGCCACCTGTTCCGTATATGTACCCGGGGAGGGCGCCATGGACTACCGCAGCTTTGAAAAAGCATCGGCCGGCGCTTTCATCACCTGCACCAACCAGCATGTACCGGAGTCTCTTCAGCTTCTGGATGCCATGATGGATACGGAGATGATGTACTCCCTTTATTACGGGGAAAAGGATGCCACGGATGGAACCGGCTGGGAATACAATGCAGACAACAAGATTCGCACCCTGATGAACGGCGATATCGATATTAAGAATTTCCTCGACTGTAACACGCTGTTCTTTGGCCCCGGCAAATATATTGATTCCGTATTCGAGTGGCCGGAGCAGAGAGTGGAGAAGACCCAGTATTGCCAGACTTACGATGAGGCGGGCATTATGCAGGTATATTCCAATGATTACCTGGATCTGGCGCCTCTGACCACCGAGCAGCTGAAAGCAAACTCGCTGAAGGAGACGGATATTGAGAATGCCGTAAAGGAGAATATGGCGACCTTTATCACCGAGGGCGTGACAGACGACAGCTGGAACAAGTTTGTGTCCATGTTCGACGGGATGGATATTGAAGGGTATCTGAAGGTATATCAGGACGCTATTGACACCATGACGCTGGAGTAGGCTTGACACAAAGGCCGTCCCACAGCACAGGATAATTGAATATTGCAGTAAAACAGGGGGGCTGTCGTTTCTGCGGCAGCCCTTTCCAGCAGATTTTTCTGTTTTGAAAAAGAGAGGAGTATGGTACAATAACCTTATAAAAAATTTGGATCCGGCCGGAAAGGAAATCGGTATGTGGAAGAAACTGAAGCAGAGATACTATGATATGACCCTGGCGGGCAAGGTGATGTTCGTGTTTATCCTGTTCCTGATGATTTTCTGTACGGTTTCCCAGACAGTCCTGCAGGTATGCCTTTCCGTCTATGACCAGAAGCTGTACGAAAAATCCCTTCAGGAGCTGGATTATTTTACCCAGGAGGTGAACCGGTCGCTGGAGGAACTGAAAGTCCTCAGCGCGGATATTGCCATGGATGACGAGGTGCAGGCCCAGCTGACGGCGCTGCGGGATATGACGGAGGTGGATGCCGCCTATTCCCTGGGAATACTGAATCTGCGGGGGCTGATCACGGCGAAGACAAACACGGATCTGAACGTAAGGGGAGCTGCCTACTATGACTGGAAAATGGCCGATATCATGCTTGGAGTCAGGGTGGAGGACATTCCGGAGACAGTGAAGGAGGAGATGACAGAGCCCCTCCTGAATGCCAGGGGCAGCTACGTGGTCCGGGATCCGGAGGAGGACTGGCCCTATCTTCTCGTGGGCAGGAATATCCTGGAGAAGGAGCATGTGCGTCTGACTTATCTGGGCACACTGCTCCTGTACTGTGATATGGAAAGGCTGATTGGGAGAAATGTGGATGACCTGGAGGCGGAGCATGCAAACCTCTATGTCTACAATGATCACTACATGATCTATCAGGACGAAGCGGCGGAGGGCTTTTCGCTGCCGGAATACAGGGAGGGAAAAGGGTATGAGATTGTCCGGGTGGGCAGCAAACGGTATTTCATGTGCTATCTCTATTCCCAGGCTACCGGCTGGATGTATGCCAATGTGTTTCCCTACACGGAAATATACGGACAGATCCGGAGCATCCGGATTCTCCTTCTGGGAATCATTTTCCTCATGGCGGCGATATTTATCCTTGCCATGAAGAGCCTGATCGGAACCATTACGAAGCCCCTGAACGAGCTGACAGAATCCATGAAGATTGTGGAGACAGGGGATTTTGAGGGAGCCAGGCGGTATCTGACGCTGGAAGAGCGCGGAGATGAGACAGGACAGCTGCAGAAGGAATTTGACACCATGCTCCGGCAGATCAATACCCTGATCCAGGAAAATTATGAGAAACAGCTGCTTTTGAAGGATACCAGTTACAGGATGCTCCGAGCCCAGATCAATCCGCACTTTATCTACAACACATTGAACACCATCAACTGGATGGTGAAATGGAAGAAGAATGATGAGGTCAGCAAATTGATTGTAGAGTTCGGAAAGCTGCTCAGATCCTCCTTTGCCAGCGATCCCTTTGCCACCGTGGCGGAAGAAACGGAGTCTGTGGAGGGCTATATGTCAATCCAGTCCTACCGGTATAAAAGCCGGGCTGAATTTATTGTGGAGAAATCCGGTGAGCTGGAGAAGTACCAGACTCCCAGAATGATCCTGCAGCCCCTGGTGGAGAATGCGATCTACTATGGAATAGAGGATTCCCTTGAAAAATGTACCGTGCGGGTGACTGTGCGGGAAGTGGAGGATGGGATTCTGTACGAGGTGTCTGACAGCGGGCCGGGTATGGACGGGGAGACGCTGAGGGCAGTGCGCGACGGAACTGTGAAGCCCAAAGGAAACGGGATCGGCCTGGCCAATATCAGGGAGAGGCTTAAGATATTGTTTGATGACAGTGAATTTACCGTGGACAGCGCTGCCGGTCAGGGGACTGTGATACGGATACGCATCCCTAAGAAATGCGTGGAGGATAACCGCCTGCCGGAAGCAGGTGCGGAGTGAGCAGGCAGTCGATGCCGCGGACAGAGAGCGGACAGCCTCTTGGAATGGAGGGACGGGGAATGTATAAGCTTCTGATCGTAGATGATGAGGAATTTGAGCGGGAAGGGATGGCTCAGCTCATTGACTGGGGTAAATATGATATCGAGATGGCAGGTACTGCCTGGAACGGCGTGGATGCACTCCGCAAAATGGAGGAGCTGCGCCCCGATATTATACTGACGGATGTGAAGATGCCGGTGATGAATGGTATTGAACTGATCCGGAAGGTGAAAGAAAAGTATCCCGATATTGAGTTTGCCGTGATCTCCGGTTACGGCGAGTATGAATTTACTTCCCAGGCCATGGAGGAAGGCGTAAAACATTATATCCTGAAGCCCTGCGACGAGGAAAAGGTCGTGGAGGTTATCGGCAAGGTGAAAAGGGATGTGGACACCAGGCGGGCGGCGGCCAGGAGGGAGAAGGAATACCTGAGCAGGGTGGTGCCGGAAGCCAGAAAACAGCTGTTCCGGAATCTGCTTCTGGACAGGGAAACGGAGAACGGCGAGTCTCTGTTCCGCTTTCAGGAGGAGGATGTCCCCCGGGATGTCCGTCTGCTGGTGTTTCGGAGCAGGGAATCCTTTGACGGAATCGAGGAATTCATGCTGGAAAATATGCTGGAGGAGCTTCTGGGGAACGGCCAGGTGAGGGTGTTTGTCATCACGGTGGTGCGAAATGACGGGGTGCTGCTGATATCCGACACGGAGCCGGGGAAGCTTATCCCCATTGCGCGGAGGATCGGGCGAGAATTCAGGAGGATTCGGAAGGAACCAATCCGTACCGCGGTCAGTCCCAGCGGAAAGCTTACGGATCTGGCTGCCCTGTATCAACAGACAGAGGAACTGTTTCGGATCGGAGAGGACCTGAAAGGGGAAGTACTGCTGCATTACGGGATGTTTGACGGGAGGAAACAGGATGTCGATCTGTTGGTGGATTTCGATATTGTGGGCAGGACAAGGGACTATGCGGAATTATTGCAGTCTCTGCAGCTGACCTTTCTGCGACTACAGAAGAGAGGCTTTTCTTTTTCGGGGAAAAGGGGCGTCATGGACTGGATCCTGCGCCTGCTTTACGGCGAGGGCGTGGAAAAGGAGGAGGAATGGATCGCGGACGAAAGCGGGCAGGCTCTTATGGTATCTGCCGCCAGACAGATTTACCGTCATTGCGGAGAGCCGGAGTCGGAAAGTAAGGAAATGCAGCGTTACCGAAGGATTCTGGAGGAGATATACCGCCATTTCCAGGATCAGGAGTTTGGCCTGCGTTATCTGGCCACAGAGATCCTGTTTATGAATGAGGATTATTTCGGGCGTTTTTTCCAGAAGATGAGCGGAAAGAAATTTACCGCATTTCTACAGGATGCAAGGATATCGGCCGGGGAGCAGCTGATGCGGCTGGAGCCGGACATTATGGTCTGTGCGGTGTCCGAGATGCTGGGGTATGCTTCCGACGGACAGTATTTTTCCAAGATATTTAAGAAGAGCACCGGTATGACGCCCAGTGAGTACCGCGCATCTATTCCTTTCGTAAAGGGACGGCAATAGAGTGAAGTACTCTTTTTACCTTATAGGAAACTGCGCCGTCAGGCGCGTGCATTCACAAGAATGCGAAGCATTCTTGCAATTGTCACGAAGTGACAATTTTTTACCTTATAGGAAACTGCGCCGTCAGGCGCGTGCATTCACAAGAATGCGAAGCATTCTTGCAATTGTCACGAAGTGACAATTTTTTACCTTATAGGAAACTGCGCCGTCAGGCGCGTGCATTCACAAGAATGCGAAGCATTCTTGCAATTGTCACGAAGTGACAATTTTTTATCCGGATTTGAGTCACAGTGAAGCTGTGACAGGGAGTGAGTATGAAGAAACCAGGAAAACTTCAGAGGGCAGGCACCGCGCTGACGGCGGCAGCCCTGATCCTGACAGCGGCAGGCTGTGGGAGAACTTCCATGCATGAGGAATTGAACGGCAGGACGGAACAAAAGACAGTGATCCGCATCGCATGGTGGGGCAGCGAAGAGCGGCAGGAGGTGACGATGCAGCTGCTGGAACTGTATTCGGAACTTCATCCGCAGATCGTGTTTGAACCCCAGTCCTACACATGGGAGGACTATTTTGACATTCTCTCGCGGGTGACGGCGCAGGGAGATATGCCGGATCTGATACAGATGGATTACCAATATATCACTACCTACACGGAAAACGGTTCCCTGGCGGATCTACGCCCTTTCGTGGAAGACGGGACGATCCGCACGGAGGACATAGACGAAGCAATTCTTGACAGCGGCGTGATCAATGGCAAGCTGAGCGGTATCGTGCTGGGTACGGCGATACTCTCCATGGTCTGTAATCCGACAGTTTTTGAGGAGGCGGGTCTTCCGCTTCCCGACGGGGACTGGACCTGGGATGATTTTGCGGATATCTGCATACAGATCAAAGGGAAAACAGGGAAATACGGCGCTGCCATGACGCCTATCCTGGATCTGAACCTGTATCATTACTGGGTGCGGCAGCATGGCGAGGAACTGTTCTCCCCCGACGGGCGTTTGCTGGGCTATGGGGATGACGGGATGTACGTGGGATATGTGGAGCTGTTCAAGGGATTGATGGAATGTGGAGCGGTTCCCGACTCTGACAGCTGGGCGGCCATCAGTGTGCGGGGACAGGAACAGCTTCCGGTGGTCACAGGAGAGTGCGGCATGACACAGGAATGGAATAATTTTCCGGTGAGGATGAGTTACGTGAATGATGGATTAAAGCTGATAACGCCGCCTTTGACAGAGGCCGATGATGGGGGTGTCGGCGGGGAGGACAGTCCGGAAAATGCCGGTATGGAAGCGGATCAGGCCAATGAATCCGCAGGGCAGGGAGATGTTCGATCCGGTGAATCCGCAGGGCAGGGAGATGTTCGATCCGGTGAATCCGCAGGGCAGGGAGATGTTCGATCCGGTGAATCCGCAGGGCAGGGGGGTGTTCGGTCTGGTGAATCCGCGGGCAGGGACGGCAGTCCGGGACTGTGGCTGAAGCCGGGCATGTTCTTCTCCGTTGCGGAAACCTCCGATGTGAAGAGGGAATGCGCACAGTTTATAGACTGGTTTATCAATTCACAGGAGGCAAACGAAATCCTCCGGGGGGAAAGAGGGATTCCGGTATCGGAAAAGATCCTTCAAAGCCTTTCCGGGGAGGAAACGCTGACGGAGGTGCAGCGGGAGATGTTTCGCTTTTCCCGGGAGGCGGTAAGCTTATGCGGGGATACGCCGCCGCCGGAGCCTGCGGCAATCGACGGAATCAATGCTGTCTTTGCCGAGACGGCCAATGCCTATTTTTACGGTGTGACATCCGTCGAAGAGGCGGCGGCTGAATTCAGGAGGAGGACAAATGAGATATTACAATCCAATTATCAAGGGCTTTAACCCCGACCCCAGCATCTGCCGGGTGTGGGAAGATTACTATCTGGTTAAATGAGGAAGGCTGAAAAGCGGCAGAAGGAGGATATATGGGATTTCATATCAGAGAGGGACAAAGGGTGGAACTGTGCTACAGCAGTGCGGAACCGGAGGCGGTGAGGATTGCCATAAGGAATCTTGCAGGGGATCTGGGCAAGGTGCTGCCCGGAGTGGAGACGGTCCTGCGGGAGCAGAAACCGGGAGAGGCTTTCGGCGCTGCGGGGGCGGAAGCCTCTGTCATTGTCATAGGGACGATTGCGGGTCAGGATAGCAGGCTTCCAGGAAACGATGCTCAGGCGGAGACCCTGGAAAAGGTGGCAGCAGAACTGAACGAAAACGGCGCGCTGCGGAAAGAGGCATTTCAGCTGAAGGTCCAGGACGGAGCGCTGTACATAGCTGGTACGGACCGCAGGGGAACGGTCTACGGCATTTATACCTTCTGTGAGTGGATGGGAGTATCACCCTGGTACTTCTTTGCGGATGTGCCGGTGCGGAAAAAGAAGGAACTTGCCCTGGAGGAGGGATACTGTCTGACGGACTGGCCCTCCGTGGAATACCGCGGTATTTTCATCAATGACGAGGAAGAGCTGGAGGCCTGGGTACAGAACTATATGGGGGAGTCTACCATAGGCGTGAAGACCTATGAGAGGATTTTCGAGCTGTTGCTGCGCCTGAAGGCCAATTATATCTGGCCGGCCATGCATGTCAATTCCTTTAACCTGACGCCGGAAAACGGCGCCCTGGCGGACCGCATGGGGATCGTGGTGGGAACCTCCCACTGTGATATGCTGATGCGTTCCAACAACAGGGAGTGGAAGCCCTGGATCCGGAAAAAGGGCTACACCGATGCGGTCTATGACTATTCCATCGAGGGGCGAAACCGTGAGATCCTGAAAGAATACTGGCGGGAGAGCGTGGAGCAGAACCGTGATTTCGAGGTCTGCTATACCCTGGGTATGCGGGGCATCCACGATTCCGGCTTTGAGACGAAGCATCTGGAGGGCAGGACGGAGGAAGAAATCCGGGATGCCAAGATCAGGCTTCTGGGGAAAATCATTGCGGACCAGAGGGAGATCCTGCGGTACACCCTGGGGCGTGAGACCATGATGACCTTTATTCCCTATAAAGAGGTGCTGGAACTGTATGACAACGGGCTGGAGATACCGGAGGATATGACGCTGGTATGGGCGAATGACAATTACGGCTATATCCGACGTTATCCGTCTGAGAAGGAGAAAGGAAGAAAGGGCGGCAACGGGATCTATTACCATAATTCCTATTGGTCGCCGCCAAGCATGTCCTATGTGTTCCTGTGTTCCATTCCCTTGGCCCATACCAGGAATGAACTGCAGAAGGCATGGGAGGAAGGGATACGTAAGCTATGGGTGCTCAACTGCGGCGCCATGAAGCCCCTGGAGCAGGAGATTACTTTCTTCTTAAGGCTGGCCTGGGAAATCGGGAAGCCGGGCGCCCTGACGGAGGACGTGGAGGCATTTGTGGAGGACTGGATCGACCGCACCTTTACCGGAGGGATCGGAAAGCAGGTCTCCGTCCTGCTCAATGATTTCTCCCAGCTCACCAATGTGCGGAAGGTGGAAAACATGGACTATGACGCCTTCTCCCAGACGGCTTACGGGGATGAGGCGGCCATGCGCATCCACCGCTATGAGGAGTTGTTTGCACAGGGCAATGCCTTATATGAAAAGCTTCCGGAGGAAGAGCGGGATGCCTTTTTTGAGCTGGTGCTGATGCGGATCCATGCGGCGTATTTTACCAATCTGTCCTACTATTACGGGGACAGGAGTACCCTGATGTACGACAGGGGAAACAGGCAGGGGGCGTGGTTTTACACGGAAAAGTCCAGGGAGGCGGAGGACGCCAGGAGGCGGCTCCTGCATTACTATAATCATGTGATCTGCGGGGGAAAGTGGAACGGTATCTTGAACCCGGAGGGATTCCCGCCGCCGCGGGCGGCCATGATGCCGGTCTGCACGCCGCCGCTGGAAACACATGCCGGTCCCTTGCCGGATCAGGAGAATGGTCTTGTGGAAGGACGGGAGGGAGGGCTCTCTGCGGAAGTGAAATCTGCTTCAACGTTGGGAGAAGAAACCCTTTCCGAAGACCGGAAGAATACTGCTGCGGCAGGCATGGACGGGAGGTCGTCCCGGAGGGTGGGCGACGGTTTTCCCATGGCGGTATATCTCTGGAATGACGGAAAGGAACTGGTCTTTATCACGCCCGGGGAAAAGTGGATTGAGATTGGCAATACCGGTTTCGGGGAATTTGAAGTTGCCCTGCGCGCGCCGGAGTGGGTGTCGCTTTCCGAAGAGCACACGGTGATTCGCCGGGAAAAAAGGATTCTGGTAAGTGTGACGGATATTTCGGGGAACCGGGAAGGGGAAATCGTCATTGAGAACGTCAGTGACGGGAGCGTAAGGCATATCTCTGTCAGGACGGTACGGACGAAGTATACGGACGGGGGCTGTGCGGAAGAAGCCTGTGTGGGGCAGGCGTGCAGCAGGGAGTTCCCAGGGGAATCAGGATATGTAACAGGAAGTCTATCGAAACCAAAGTGCGGGGAAGAAAGCCGCATAAAACAAGATGGCGCTGAAGGAGAAGGCGCGAAGTCTGTCTGCGCGCTGGAGGAAGACGGCCTGGTGGCGCTGGAAGCGGCAAGGGCGCAGTCAGGGCTTGATGAGACCGGGGATTTCAGAATTATTCCCAGGCTGGGACGTATGCAGGGTTGTTTGGTGGAGGCAGCAGTACAGCGGGATCCCCTGGAGGGAGAACAGCAGGATTTCCAGGAGAAAGAACAGAGGAACTTCCTGAGGAAGGAACAGCAGGACTCCCAGGAGAAGGAACAGCGGGAAGCGGCGACGCCTCTGTGCTATTATTTTACCACGGAAAGCCAGGGAGAATGTCTCCTGGAGATCCATCGCTTCCCTTCCCTGGATTCTGTGGGGCGGATCCGTGTCGGCATATCGCTGGATGACGGCCCGGTGCAGATCGTGGAAACCCCCTCCAATGACGAGTGGCGTGGAAACTGGAAGAAAAATGTGCTGAACAATGTGGACCGTCTGTATCTGACGCTTTCCATCCTGGAACCGGGAATGCACAGGATTTCCGTATGGGCGGTGGACCGCTATTTTGCCTTTTCCCGCATGGTGATCTATACCAGGCCGCGGAAAGAGAATAATTTGGCGGGTATCAGGGGATCCCAGCCTCTGCCGGAGGAATGGGAGATGCTTTCCTGGTGCGACAGCTTTTACGGGAAGTGTGAACTGCTGCCCAGACCTGTATTTTATGCGTTGCCTGAAAACGCGGAGGATACCATCGCCGTCACATGCCAGATGGTTCAGGCGGAGCGCTTTGGAGGGAAGGTGGAACCGGAATGGTATCGGAAGCGGGGAAGCAGTGTGTTCGAAGAGGTCTGCGGGACGGTCAGGATCGATGCGGCAACGGCGCTGGCGCAGAGCGATTGTGCGTGGATGAGCGACGGAAAAGAGGATCTGTTATCTGAGTGCGTTGAGACCGAGAGCATATCAGGGAATGATAGGGTACAGGACAATCAGGAATCGTTAGGTCCGTTGTCTCAGGGTGACTGCACAGGGGCAGACCGTACGGTGGATAGTTTAGCGCCAGGAAAGGCATTGAATCAGAGCCCTTGTATAGGAACACAGGCCTTCGGCCTGTGGCGTCATTGCAGCAGCGAATCCTTCGGACGCAGCGGCATTGCCCTGTTTATCAGGACGCCGGAATTATGCTGGCACGAACAGGATGCGCCTGGTCTGCATTACCGCTTCGTGTGCAGCGGCGGGCGGTACACACTCTGGATGCTGTCGAAGTTCAATGTGCGGGAGGAGGGATTCTTTGCCGTTGGATTTGACGGGGAGAGGGTTCCCCTGGAACAGATTTATGGAAAGGGCTGTCTGTGGCGGTACGAGGCGGAGCAGATCTACCGGTGGGTTCCGGTGACACAGACGGAGCTTGCCGCGGGGGAGCATGTTCTGCACATCTATGCCCTTGCCTCCGGCATGCGGTATGACAGATTCTACCTGACGAAGGGAAAGGAACTGCCGCCCATGGATGAGGCATGGCTGAGCCCGGAGGAAAGAGCGGAAGGAGATGGGCTGTAATGCCATACGGGCGGCGCACCATACTTTCTCCTATATATTACTATTAGTAACATTCCTATTATACCTTGGGGAGAGTTGAAAAAGCAATTAAAAAAGTAAGGATATCGGAAATTGCGAAAGAAAAATGCAATATATGCAAAAATCTTTTCTGAAAAGTTGATTTGTCAATAAATACGTGGTAGTCTAGGAAAGAAAAGTGCAATAAATGCAAAAATATTTTGCAAAGGAGCTGCTTGCATGGAAATAAGACGTGACTTCTATTTGGATAAGCTGATCAGCAGAAAACACAATGGTTTGATTAAAGTGATTACGGGCATTCGCAGATGCGGAAAATCATATCTCCTGAACACTATATTTTATAAGCATCTGATTGAAAGCGGAGTGGACGAGAGCCACATTATTCGATTTGCTTTTGATTCCGCGGATGACCTTTATCAAATAGGGGAAAAGCTGATCGGGATGGAAAGAGAAAAGAGGGGAGCAGATCCTGAGAAATTCCTGTCCTTTATCCGTTCCATGGTGACAGGTCAAGGTATGTATTACCTTCTCCTGGACGAAGTACAGATGCTTGAGTGTTTTGAAACCGTGCTGAACAGCTATCTCCGTAAGGATAATATGGATGTTTATGTGACGGGAAGCAATGCCAGATTTTTATCCAAAGATGTTATTACGGAATTTGCAGGCCGTGGAGATGAAATTCATATGTATCCCTTGAATTTTTCTGAGTTCATGTCGGTTTACAAAGGAGATAAATATGAAGGTCTGTCAGAGTATATGCTGTATGGCGGGATTCCGTTGGTGGTGCTTCGTGAAGAGGTAAATGATAAGGTCAGGGCGCTGGAAACTCTCTTCAAAGAGATATATATTATGGATATTTATAGGCGGAATAAGATTAAGAACCAGGGGGAGATAGAGGATTTGCTGAATATTCTTTCCTCTTCCATTGGTTCATTGACGAATCCGGAGAAACTGAAAAATACTTTTAGGACGGTAAAGAAGTCAAAAATTACATCCAATACGGTCAAGAAGTATTTGGATTATCTGGAAGATTCCTTTTTGGTTGAAGTTGCACAGCGGTATAATATCAGGGGGAAAGCGTATATCGAGACACCTAAAAAGTATTATTTTTCGGATTTAGGATTGCGGAATGCCAGGATTGCCTTTCGCCAGTTTGAGCAGACTCATACAATGGAAAATGTGATTTATAATGAGCTTCGCATGCGTGGGTACAGCGTTGACGTTGGAGTCGTAACGATAGCAGAGAATAGGGATGGGAAAGTAGTCAGAAAACAATTTGAGGTTGATTTTGTGTGTAACCTGGGATCGGTAAGATACTATATCCAGTCTGCTTATTCCATACCAAACGAAGAAAAAATGCGACAGGAGATCAGACCATTTCGCAAGATAGACGATTCCTTTAAAAAAATCATCATAACAAAGGATATGATTCCGAGACATTATGACGAATATGGGATTCTAATTTTAAATATATATGATTTTCTGCTGGAACCATTGAGTATTGAGCATTGAAGGTTAACTATATATTCATAATTTCAATCCCTTTTTTGCTCACACTTTCCGCCATGCCGGCAAGAGGGGGCGAAGCCCACCTCTTTGAGCCAGCATAAACAACACTTATGGCTTTGGAAACTGTTATTACATGGCCACGATAAAGTTAAAATTGCACTTCTGTTCAATTTTGAGTAATTGTTTTGACAATTTTCCGTATTGGAGAATTTCAATAGAAAAGTCATTGCAAATACTCAGCGACTATGATACACTAGTCACAGTGACTATGATAAAAAAATAACAATCAATAAATCACCCTATTATAAGGAAGAATGACAAGGAGGACTTACAATGCCAAAAAAAGTAGTTTTAGCCGGAGCCTGCCGTACCGCCATCGGTACTATGGGAGGCACACTGAGCACAACCCCTGTGGTTGAGCTGGGAGCAATCGTGATCAAGGAAGCGCTGAACAGGGCAGGCGTGAAGCCTGAGGATGTGGACCAGGTTTACATGGGCTGTGTCATCCAGGCAGGCCAGGGTCAGAATGTGGCCCGCCAGGCATCCATCAAGGCAGGGCTTCCCATTGAAGTACCCGCCGTTACCATGAACGTTGTCTGCGGTTCCGGCCTGAACTGTGTGAACCAGGCTGCTCAGATGATCATGGCAGGGGATGCTGATATCGTTGTGGCAGGCGGTATGGAGAATATGTCCATGGCTCCCTACGCGATTCCCCAGGCACGTTACGGTTACAGAATGAATAATGGCACGCTGGTGGACACCATGATCAAGGATGCCCTCTGGGATGCGTTCAATGATTACCACATGATCACTACCGCTGACAATATCTGCCGTGAGTGGGGACTTACCCGTGAGGAGCTGGATGAGTTCGCATTAAAGAGCCAGCAGAAGGCGGAAGCGGCGCAGAAGTCCGGTGCTTTTGACGCGGAGATCGTACCTGTCATGGTAAAGAAAAAGAAAGAGACCATTGAATTTAAGGTTGATGAGGGTCCCCGTCCCGGATCCACCATCGAAGGATTACAGAAGCTTCGTCCCATCAATCCCGACGGCTTCGTGACCGCGGGCAATGCCTCCGGCATCAATGACGGCGCGGCGGCAATCGTTGTGATGAGCGAGGAGAAGGCGAAGGAGCTTGGGGTGAAGCCTATGGCTACTTTTGTCGCAGGTGCACTGGCAGGTGTCCGCCCTGAGGTGATGGGAATCGGCCCCGTGGCGGCTACGAAGAAGGTGCTGGCTAAGACCGGCATGAAGATAGAAGACTTTGATATCATCGAGGCCAACGAGGCATTTGCGGCACAGTCCGTGGCGGTGGGCCGGGATCTGGGAATCGATGTGGATAAGCAGCTGAATCCCAACGGCGGCGCTATCGCCCTGGGTCATCCCGTGGGCGCTTCCGGATGCCGTATCCTGGTGACCCTGCTTCACGAGATGCAGGCGAAGGGCGCGAAGACCGGGCTGGCTACCCTGTGTATCGGCGGCGGCATGGGCTGCTCCACCATTGTGAAGATCGAGGATTAGAAGAAAGGGTATCAAAATGGAATATATATTGTATGAGCAGAAGGGCAATATCGCCATCATCACCATCAACAGGGAGAAAGCGCTGAACGCTTTAAATTCCCAGGTGCTGGAGGAACTGGACGCGACCCTGGACGCCGTAAACTTAAATGAGGTTCGCTGCCTGATCCTCACCGGGGCAGGACAGAAATCCTTTGTGGCAGGTGCGGATATCGGGGAGATGAGCACGCTGACCAAGGCGGAGGGAGAGGCCTTTGGCAAGAAAGGAAACGACGTATTCCGTAAACTGGAGACATTCCCCATCCCCGTGATCGCAGCGGTAAACGGTTTTGCGCTGGGCGGCGGATGTGAGATTTCCATGAGCTGCGACATCCGGCTCTGCTCCGACAACGCCGTGTTCGGTCAGCCGGAGGTAGGACTGGGCATCACTCCCGGCTTTGGGGGAACCCAGAGACTGGCCCGTTTGGTAGGTGCCGGCATGGCGAAGCAGATGATCTATACCGCGCGCAATATCAAGGCTGCGGAAGCATACCGGATCGGCCTGGTCAATGAAGTGTACTCCGCGGAAGTTGACAGCGAGGGCAACGTGGTGAAGTCTGCCCAGGAGGTTCTGATGGCGGCAGCGGAAAAGATGGCATCCGGCATTGCGAAGAATGCCCCTATCGCAGTCCGCAACTGTAAGAAAGCGATCAACGAAGGTCTTGACGTAGACATGGACGAGGCCATTGTGATCGAGGAGAAGCTGTTTGGTGACTGTTTTGAGACGGAGGATCAGAAGTACGGCATGGCTTTCTTCCTTGACAAGAACAAGGAGAAAGTAAAGGAGCCTTTTAAGAACTGTTAGAACGATATAGTTATATTGAAGAGGAGGAAATATCATGAAGGTAGGTATTATCGGTGCGGGCACCATGGGTGCAGGAATTGCACAGGCATTTGCCATGACGGACGGATATGAGGTCTGTCTCTGCGATATCAAGCAGGAGTTCGCTGACGGCGGCAAGGCAAAGATCTTAAAGAACTTAAACTTCCTGGTAGGCAAGGAGAAGATCACACAGGAGAAAGCTGACGCCGTTGCGGCTAAGATCGTGACAGGCCTGAAGGATATCTGCACGGAATGCGATCTGGTGATTGAGGTCTGCCCTGAGAATATGGCGATCAAGAAACAGACCTTCGCGGAATTACAGCAGATCGTGAAGAAGGACTGTATCTTTGCTTCCAACACTTCTTCCCTTTCCATCACAGAGATGGGCAACGGCCTGGACCGTCCGCTGATCGGTATGCATTTCTTCAATCCGGCTGACCGGATGAAGCTGGTGGAAGTGATCGCAGGAGCCAACACTCCCGCGGACCTGGTGGAGAAGATTAAGGCTATCGCGACGGAGATCGGCAAGACACCTGTTGAAGTAAATGAGGCTGCAGGCTTCGTGGTAAACAGGATCCTGATCCCCATGATCAACGAAGCGATCAATGTATATGCGGCAGGCGTTGCATCTGTGGCGGATATCGACGTGGCAATGCAGCTGGGTGCAAACCATCCCATGGGGCCCCTGGCATTGGGCGATTATATCGGTCTGGACATTGTGCTGGCGATCATGGAGGTCATTTACGCGGAGACAGGCGATTCCAAGTATGCTCCCGCACCGCTCTTGAGGAAGATGGTCCGTGCAGGCAAGCTTGGTAAGAAGACCGGGGAAGGATTCTATAATTATAACAAATAAATAATGAAAATGATGTGATCCGGTACGGCAGCATCAAACCAGAAAATTTAAGACCTGTCATTTGCAGATTTATCTGCCGTGTTACTGAATGTTTTGTCAAAGGTAACCCGCTGATGCCAGAGGCTTAAATTTTCTGCTGTCCCGGTTTATTGCTCCGGATCGCAGGAAAAATGGAGGATGAACTATCATGGATTTTACATTATCCAAAAAGCATGAGATGGCGAGACAGCTGTTCAGGGATTTCGCCGAAAACGAAGTGAAGCCCCTGGCACAGGAAGTGGATGAGGAGGAGCGTTTCCCCAGGGAGACTGTTGACAAGATGGCAAAGTACGGTTTCCTGGGCATTCCCGTGCCCAAGGAGTATGGCGGACAGGGCTGTGACATCCTGACCTATGTCATGTGTGTGGAGGAGCTTTCCAAGGTGTGCGGCACCACAGGCGTTATTGTTTCCGCACACACCTCCCTGTGCGTGGATCCTATTCTGACCTACGGTACCGAGGAGCAGAAGCAGAAATACGTTCCCGACCTGGCAAGCGGCAGGAAGATCGGCGCTTTCGGCCTCACCGAGCCCGGCGCAGGCACGGACGCCCAGGGGCAGCAGACCAAGGCTGTCCTGGACGGCGACGAGTGGGTGCTCAACGGCTCCAAATGCTTTATCACCAACGGTAAGGAAGCGGATGTATATATTGTGATCGCCGTTACCGGTATCATTGAGAAGAACGGCAGAAAGATGAAGGAGATCTCTTCCTTTATTGTGGAGAAGGGCACACCCGGCTTTACCTTCGGCACCAAGGAGAAGAAGATGGGTATCCGCGGTTCTTCCACCTATGAGTTGATCTTCACCGACTGCCGTATCCCCAAGGAGAACATCCTGGGCAAACAGGGACAGGGCTTCAAGATCGCAATGCATACCCTGGACGGAGGGCGCATCGGTATCGCCGCACAGGCTCTGGGCATCGCGGAGGGAGCGCTGGAGAGAACCATTGCGTACACCAAGGAGAGAAAGCAGTTCGGCAAGTCCATCAGCGGTTTCCAGAACACCCAGTTCCAGCTGGCGGATATGGCTACCAAGGTAGAGGCTGCAAAGATGCTTGTATATAAGGCTGCCCTGAAGAAGGATGAGTACAGGACCAATCCCAAGATTTCTTACTCTGAGGAGGCGGCTATGGCGAAACTGTATGCGGCGGAGGTTGCCATGGAAGTAACCACCAAGGCGGTACAGCTTCACGGCGGCTACGGTTATATCAGGGAATATGATGTGGAGCGCATGATGCGTGACGCGAAGATCACCGAGATCTACGAGGGAACCAGCGAGGTTCAGAGAATGGTCATCTCCGCGGCTTTGTTGAAATAAAAAATATTGATTTGATGAAGGAGAAAATACAATGAAGATTGTTGTTTGTATTAAGCAGGTGCCCGATACAAAGGGCGGTGTGAAATTTAATCCGGACGGAACCCTGGACAGAGGCGCAATGCTTGCTATCATGAATCCTGATGACAAAGCCGGTCTGGAAGCTGCCCTGAGGCTGAAAGAGCAGTTCGGTGCGGAAGTGACCGTATTGACCATGGGACTTCCCAAGGCTGCCGATGTGCTGCGCGAGGCTATGGCCATGGGCGCTGACAAGGGTATTCTGGTGACAGACAGGGTGCTTGGCGGCGCCGATACCTGGGCAACCTCCACCACCATTGCCGGTGCGCTGAGAAATATTGATTATGATCTGATTATCACCGGGCGTCAGGCCATCGATGGAGACACTGCACAGGTAGGCCCCCAGATTGCCGAGCATCTCGGTATTCCTGTCATTTCTTATGCACAGGAGATCAAGATCGACGGCGACAAGGTGATTGTCCAGAGACAGTACGACGACAGGTATCATGTCCTGGAGGCGAAGATGCCCTGCCTGATCACCGCTCTTTCCGAACTGAATGAGCCTCGCTACATGACTCCCGGCGGAATCTTCGACGCTTGTGACGCTGAGATTACACAATGGGGACGAGCTGACCTGAAGGATGTGGACGACAGTGACTTAGGACTGAAGGGCTCCCCTACCAAGATCGCGAAGGCATCCGATAAGGTCCGCAAGGGCGCGGGTGAAAAGGTTGTTCCCGATTCTCCCGAGGATGCGGTTGCATACATTGTGGGTAAATTCAAGGAGAAGCACATCATCTAATAAACTGGTATAATAATTGGAGGTTTGACCATGAACAATGTAGTTCTTGAAGATTATAAGGGTGTATATGTATTTGCCCAGCAGGTGGACAATGAGATCAGTGGTATTGCGTTTGAACTGTTGGGAAAAGGGAAGGAGCTTGCCGCAAAGCTGGAGACAGAGGTCGTGGCGGTGCTCATCGGATATCAGGTAAAAGGCCTGGCTGACAAGCTGGCTGAGTACGGCGCCGACAAGGTGATTGTTGTGGATGATCCCGAACTGGAGGTCTATAGGACAGAACCTTACGCTCATGCGCTGGCTTCCGTGATCAATCAGTATAAGCCGGAGATCGTGCTGGTAGGCGCTACCGCCATCGGAAGGGACCTGGGTCCCACTGTTTCCGCGCGGGTTGCAACCGGCCTGACCGCAGACTGTACCGTGCTGGAGATCGGTGATTTCCCTCTGGTGGCAGTTCCCGGACAGGAGCAGAAGCACAATCAGCTGCTGATGACCCGTCCCGCATTCGGCGGCAACACCATTGCCACCATTGCCTGCCCTGACAACCGTCCCCAGATGGCAACGGTTCGTCCCGGCGTGATGCAGAAGATCGATCCCATTGCAGGCGCTAAGGCTGTGGTGGAGGAGTACAATCCCGGGTTTACTCCCAATGACAAGTATGTGACCATCAAGGAAGTGGTGAAAGCCGTTTCCGACACGGTGGATATCATGGATGCAAAGGTGCTGGTATCCGGCGGCCGCGGTGTGGGCAGTCCGGAGAACTTTAAGCAGCTGGAAGAACTGGCGGAGGTGATGGGCGGTACGGTGTCCTGCTCCCGTGCGGTGGTGGACAGCGGCTGGAAGCCTAAGGACCTCCAGGTGGGTCAGACCGGTAAGACAGTCCGCCCCCAGATTTATTTTGCAATCGGCATTTCCGGTGCAATCCAGCATGTGGCAGGTATGGAAGAATCCGACCTCATCGTTGCCATCAACAAGGATGACAGCGCGCCTATCTTCGATGTGGCTGATTACGGCATTGTGGGTGACCTGAACAAGATCGTTCCCGCACTGACCGCAGCGTTGAAGGCGGAGAAGGCAGCCAAGAATTAATAGCGTATCAGTTCCTTAGTCAGGATGATTCGATGTAACAGTTCAGCGTCTTGTCTGAACTGTTACGATTCGATTACAGAGAAGTGACTTTGATCAGGCGGTATAGCTTCGGTACGAGAGATATACCGCCTTTTCCTGACCCCTGTGACCGGATAAGATACAGGTTCATGGAAGCATGACGGTGAGAGACGGATTAGCTGCCATGGCCGGAAGCGGATGAAATATATGTCGAGTGGCGTCATGGCCGGAAACGGATGAGATATGTGCCGGATGCTGTTATGGCCGGAAGCGGATGAGATATGTGTCGGATACTGTCATGGCCGGAAACGGATGAGATATGTGCCAGGTGTCGCCCTGGCGTGGTGAAAAAATGAATTTAGCAGAGTTAAACGAGAAATATGACGAAATGCAGCTGATATATGGTGATCCGGGACTGAGGTCAATTTTTTATGGCGGATGTACGGAAAACCCGGATATCTGTTTTGTTTTTATGAATCCAACAGGGAAAAACATAGCTTCCTGCCCTGACTGGACCGGTATGCGGGCTCCCTGGATCGGCACGAAAAACATTTGGGATCTGTTCGTTGCCATTGGAAAATTTGATGAAGAGATTTACAGGGAAATAAAAAACCGGAAGCCAAAGGATTGGACACCTGAATTTGCGGATCGGGTATATTCGGAGATCACTCAAAATAGAATCTTTCTGACAAATTTGGGAAAGTGTACACAGACAGATGCAGCAATGATACCGAATCGGATTTATTCTGAATATTCGGCGTTACTCGAAAGGGAAATTGAGATTATTGCGCCAAAAGCAGTTGTACTCTTCGGAAATCAGGTGAGTACTGTTTTCCTGAAACAAAACATATCTGTTTCACAGTGCAGGAGAAAGCAATTTGATAAAGAAATAGGAGGTAAGGTTTTCAGATGTTTTCCCGTCTTTTATCCTGTTGGAAACGGACGTGCCAATATAAGCAAATCCATTGAGGACATCAAATGGATTTATGAAAACATTCTTTTGCATGTTTAATGGTTCAGCAGATTCAACATGAACTATTCAAATATGGCATATGGATCTTGGAGGAATGAATGACGGAGATATTTTACTTTGGATGCGACTTCCTGTACACGGCTGTGAGGGGGTGGGCAACCTGGCGGTTGATGGAGGCATTTGCAAGCCCCAGGCGGGATAAGAAGAGACGGGATTTGATCTGGATTGTTATGATTCTGCTGTTGAGCATGTTAAACACATATAATGACAGTGTTATAAAATCATTATTTTCAAACGGCTTATTGATAGTAATAGTCTTGATATTGTCTCTTGTCAGTTGCGTAACATTTGACAGCCGGTTTTGGAATTCTTTTTGCATGATTTTTTTATTTTGGACAGGGATGGCGTTGGCGGATCTCTTTTTTCAGACAATTACCTATACCATTCTTACTGATATAGGAATGGCGGCAGATATCTTTTTGACGAGGACTCTTTACAGAAGCATCTATCTGTTATTGTGTTCTGTCTTGCTTTGTTTGACGGTATGGTTTGTGCGTAGGCGAATAAAGGATTATGATGTGAGCAGGTATCTGAAATGGGCATGGTTTTTTGTACCGCCGCTTTTCCTATGCATGGCCTATTTTCAGAGGATTTATAAGCTGCATATTTCGGAGCAGATGATACAGCGGTGGTGGCTTTTTCTGATGGGGAGCCTGTTGGCGGCACTGATCCTTGGAGGATATGTCATCATGCAGAGGGAGCGTGAGAACGGCAGACTGCTGAAGCTGAAAACGGATATGCTGGAGAATGAATACCGGGATCTGCTGAATGCTTATGAAGAAAAGGAGATCCTGCGGCATGATTTCAAAAATCATATGGCGGTTATACGGGAAATGGCGGAAGAGGGGAGGAATCAGGAAATACTCTGTTATCTGGATGAACTGAACAGTGCGTTACAGAAGGGCAGGAACCGGAATCTGGCGAATCATGACCTGATCAATCTGATCTTGAACCGGAAGTTTTGTGAAACGGAGGCGGCAGGGATTTCCCTCCGGTATGAGATGGAGGATATGAGCGACCTGTTGCTGAAGCCTATAGAAATTTGTGCACTGTTTTCCAACATGCTGGATAATGCCATTGAAGCTAACCGCAGAATTGCAGCAGATAAAGAATGCTGGATCGAACTGACATGTACAAGAAAGGGACAGATGCTCCTGTTCTGTATCTCAAACCCGATGGCGGAAACAGGGATGCGATTTTCGGAAGGGCTTCCGGAGACCACCAAACAGAATAAAAGGGAGCATGGGTTCGGAATGCGCAGCATAAGGCAGGTTGTCAATACCCATGAGGGATATATCCAGATAGAGACTCGAAATGGTATTTATGGCCTGACGGTATGTTTGAAAGGATTTTAAAGGATGAGAAGGAAGGTAGAGATACTTTCCTTTTCTTGTCTTATAGAAAATTTCGTCCTGGCCAGGGAACGCTGGCCGTATCTGTTTCGGGCAATTGGCGGTCAAAAATACAGCCGTTTGAGGCCGGCATATTGTAATAGAGGGAAAAAATATATATGATAAAAGAGTATAGTACATAAATTCTACTTCGATAGATCAGTACATCCAGGATTGTCATTTTAAAGGAGTATACCGTGTTGGATAAAGCTAAGAAAAGGGAACTGCTGAGAAGGCTGTTAAAAGATGTCTCAAGATATAAGCTGCTTTATTTGATGATTGCAATATTGACCGCCATTCAGATGGTCTTGTCATTAATATCCCCCATACTGATGATGAAGATCATTGATGTTGCGATACCCCGGAAAGATCTGGGACTGATGTTGGCTATTATCTGTACTTATCTGGCAGTATCGGTGGGGAATGCCCTGATGGGCAACATTACGGAATACTGTTATTCTGTCATAGGGAAAAAAGTATTCATGGATTACCAGGGGAAATGCATCGAGCATTTGTACAGACTGTCAGGGGATTTCTATACGCATATGCAGTCAGGGGAGATGCTGACGGTACTGGTCCAGGATATAAATACAGTAAAATCATTTGCCACAAATACCCTTTTCAGTCTTGTCTCGGACATTTTGATGGGAGTGGTGATGATTGTGTTTCTGGCGTTTCTACAGTGGGATCTTCTGGTGGTAATGCTTTTGTTTTTACCATTTGTATTTGCCATACAGAAGATATTCAGGGGCAGGATGATGAAAAAGTCCCAGGACATGAGGGAGGCAGCGGGCAGGATGAGTTCCCTGCTGCAGGATCTGACTGTAAACATCATGAGCCACGTCATTATGAAGGCAAAAACATATTTCCATGCCCAATACAGGAAAGCCATTAAAAGAAGCACAGACCTGGAGGTGCAGATGGCGGTGACAAATGCTGTCGGCAGGAGTATCCTGGGGATCGCTGCTACTGCGATGTCAATATCGATCCTGGGATATGGGGGATATAAAATCATCCTGGGGGGATTTACTGTCGGGGGATTAATGGCGTTTCATATGTATTCCCAAGGACTGATCTCTCCCGTCATGAGAATTTCAAATGTAAATATAATGTTCCAGTCGGTCTATGTATCAATGGACAGGATTTATACTTTCCTGTCCCGGCAAAGCGGTATCTCGTCAGGGGAATCCTGCTTTATCCCGGAAGGCCGATTATCCGGAAATGTCAGATATGGGGGTGTCTCGTTTTCCTACGGTGATGTGCAGGTATTGAGGAATGTCAATATGGAATTCCTGCCGGAAAAGCTGACGGCGATTGTTGGGGAAAGCGGGACAGGTAAATCGACAATCCTGAACCTGCTTTACCGTCTGTGGGATGTGGAGGAAGGAAACATAGAAATCGATGGCAGGGATATCCGGAAATATGACCTGGATTACATAAGGAATGCCGTTACTGTTGTCAGACAGAATACCTACCTGGTGGATGATACCATCTATAACAACATAACACTGGGGAATCCCGATGTCCCGGAACAGCGCTTCAGGGAGGTGTGCCATATTGCCTGTGTTGATGAATTTGCGGAAAACCTGGAGGAGGGATACCATACCCGGGTCGGTGAAAACGGGATCAGGCTTTCGGGCGGCCAGAACCAGAGGATAGCGATTGCACGCGCCCTGTTATATGACGCGCCTGTCCTGGTGTTGGATGAGGCCACGTCAGCCCTGGACCAGATCACGGAAAGCAGGATACTGTGTCATATAAAAAGAAACCTGCATCACAAGGCAGTAGTCGCTGTTACGCATCGGATCTCAACAATAAGGAATGCAGATATCATTTATGTCATTAACGACCATACTGTCTGCGAATCAGGGACACATGATGAACTCATGGAGACCAGGGGGAAATATTACTGTATGGTCATGCGGAAAATAGATGAAGAGGACTAGTACTCTATCCGGCCTGAAATTGAACTTGTGTACTACCTGTTTCGCACCATTGCGTCGTTAAAATTTCTAGACGATGCCACCGCATCGCCGTCGAAATTTTGCCTAGCACTGGTACGAACCATGCAGCCCACAAGTCCAACTCCTGACCGGATGGAGTACTAGGCTGACAGGAAGGAAAGGAAATGATGAGGATAGCGATTGTGGATGATGACATGGAATTTGCAGGGAAAGCAGAGAAGACTGTTGTGGATTACTGTAGGGAAGCCTGTGAAGAAATATCGGTCAGCCGGTTTTCGGAAGGCTCCCTGCTGTTAAGGGAACTGGGGGAAAAGAGGAATTATGATGTGTATATTCTGGACGTGGAGATGCCGGAGCTTGACGGCCTGGATCTTGCCAGGAAGATAAGGGAGACAGAGGAAGATGTCAATATCGTTATCCTTTCCGGCTATGAAAAATACGCCCTTCCGGCTTATAAGGTCAGGGCATGTGACTATATTATGAAGGACAGGTACAAGGATGAAATTCCGTCCGTGCTGGACAGGATACGGAAAGAGAAGCTGAGCAGGGATGAATTTTACTCCATCCAGACGGCTACCTGGGTAAAGAGGATGCGCTTTGATGAGATCCTGTATCTGGAGAAGGAAAAGAAATATGTGGTTTTCTATTGTACTGAGGGGCAGTGTTACAGAGAAAGGACCACATTGGGCGATGTGTATAGGCAGCTGCCACAGGAACGGTTTATTTACGTAAACAAGGGCTGCATCGTAAATATGAAACATGTTTCCAGCTTCAGGAAGGATGAGGTCGGCCTGAACAATGATGGGGTAATACATGTGGTAAGCCGGGGAATGCTTTCAAAAGTCAGGGAAGAGCTGCTGAGATATTGGCGGAAATAAAGACGATGAACAGGATGCGGTCATGAATGATACCACTTGCGGTCAGGGTATTGCAATAACGGAAGGATGGAATAAAATAATTCTAAGCGAGTTACAAAGATACCAAATAATTGCAAACAATCCTGAAATGCCAGATTGCCAACGAAAAGAAGCTGTACAATGATCTGGACATAACAGGAATGTTTAAAGCAGGAGTTGGTTGTTACCAAAGATCCGGCTTACAAAAGCGAAAGGAGGGAATCGGTATGATGTATGACAATCAGTTTGATACCACACCGAGCGGTGGGAGCGAAGTCTATTTTGCCTGCTCTGCAAGTGGAGCAGCCGGCTGCATACGAGATTGTAGCTATGGATGTCAGTTTGGCTGCGGTAGTTCCTGTGGCGTTAACTGTAGCAGCAATTGCAGCTGGATACAGGTATTCAAGGGTCTGGATTGATTATAGGACTTGAGTATTCTTTATTCCCGTGAGCAATGAGCCAAATGACCATGCTTGCATGGACAGTTGGCGAATGCCGCGAGGGTCAAAGTCTCCGCAGCTTGCTGCGCTGCAAGATTGATACCCAGTCAGCTTGCTGCGGGGTCTTTAATTGCATATTGTGTGGAAGCGGGCAATGGA
Source organism: uncultured Lachnospiraceae bacterium (assembly GCA_948473115.1). Lineage (GTDB taxonomy): Bacteria > Bacillota > Clostridia > Lachnospirales > Lachnospiraceae > Acetatifactor. Next base: position 30,618 of record CAOKWI010000047.1, read on the forward strand.
TATATTTCTGCTTCCACACATTGCTATATTTAAAAATATACTTTCAGGGAGACTTAAATATACATGGAAGATAAGAAATATGTGATAGGAGATTTTAAGCAAAATTCGTGGCGCCCCAAGGAGTCACAGCAGCTTACTTTTGTAGTGACGCAGGACTGCAACCTGAGATGTAAATACTGTTATATGGTTAAAAATGATAAAAATACCATGAGTTTTGATGTCGCAAAAGAGACAATAGATTACTTTATTGATAATAAAGAGACTTTATTCATAAGAGACTATATCATTCTGGACTTTATCGGGGGAGAAGCCTTACTTGAAATCAAATTGATCGACCAGATCGTTGATTATTTTAGACTGGCGACATACAAGAAAAAATCAAAGTGGTTCGGAAGGTTTCGGATCAATGTTCAGTCCAATGGATTATTGTTTGATAACGAAGACTTTCAAAAATTTATAAGAAAAAATAGAAATTTAGTTTCAGTGGGAATAACCATTGACGGGACAAAGGAAAAACATGATCTACAACGTGTCTTTCCAAATGGTGAAGGTTCCTATGATATTGTGGAAAGAAACTATAAGAAAGCCATGCAGCAGGGAATCGTGGGTGGTACAAAGGTAACCTTTGGAAGGGAGGATCTGAGATACCTGAAGGAGAGTATCATACATTTATGGTCAATGGGGATAGAGGACGTACCGGCCAATGTTGTATATGAGAATGTATGGAAAGAAGGTGATGATGTTATTTATCAGGAACAATTAATAGCGTTGGCGGACTACATTGTGGATAACGCTCTCTGGGATCGATATAACACATCGTTTTTCTATGATAACCTGGGTTTCAAAATAACCGATGAAATGCTGATGCAAGCTGTCTGTGGGACAGGACGAATGTATTGTGTTGATGCGAAAGGTGACCTTTATAACTGCGTCAGATTCATGGATTACTCGCTAAACGGTAAACCAAGCAAAAAAATCGGCGATATATATTATGGAATCGATTTAGACAAGGTAAGACCCTTGCAAACGCTGTTTCCCAAATATCTGAGCGAACAGAAATGTATGGACTGCAAGGTGAGTATGGGCTGTACTTATTGTGCGGGAAATAATTATGATGAATCAGACAATGATACCCTGTATTATCGGTCAACAGCCACCTGCAATATGCACAAGGCACGGGTACGGGCGAATAACTATCTTTGGGCCAGGCTGTATAATGAGCATTCCATAAAACGTTCTGTCAGGCTGAGGCAGGAATTTTTCATGTATTTTATCCTGTCATCGGAGTGTGTCAATTATTGTCAGTTCCAGCCATCGGATACAATGGAGGTGATGGAACCGGAAAAGCTGTTGGAGGGGCTGCGATATGCTTTTGATAATTTTTACCAGCCTGTTTTCGTACATTCTGCTGACAGTCAGCAATGGCTGGAAAATCTGCTGGCAGATGAGACATATGGAGATCTATTGGCAGCGGAATTAAAACGTCATGTTGTCAGGCATATCATGAAGTATGAAAAAGGAAAGCAGCAAAAGGACACCATCTATGTCATTGATGAGACTTCTAATCAGCCTGACAAGGAATTAGATGCGCCTGTCATATTCAATTTCAATGCATGTAATATTGAAAATTTGGCAGATGCTGTGAGAAAAATTCTGCCGTTCACTTCCCGCATCAATATTAATTTATTAGGGGTGGATAATAATTTTGATCTTGTAAGGTATGGGGAGCAGCTGAAGATACTTAACGATATCCTGTTGGAGTATATCATTAAGCAGCAGCCCAGGGAGATACGCCAGCTTACGGACAGGATTTTCACGAAAAAGATGAACAACTGTTTTGCAGGGGAGAAGAATATTACCCTTGCCCCTGACGGTAAATTTTATTTCTGTCCGGCATTTTATTTCAACAAGAATCTGAAGCTGGACTTTGAGAAAAACAGAAAGTTGGCATTTCTGTCCAGTGCGCCGGCCTGTGATAACTGCGATGCATATCACTGTGATCGCTGTCTGTATAGGAATTACCTTGGGACAGGAGAATTGAACACACCTACCAGAATGCAGTGCAAAATAGCGCAGATGGAGAAAAAATGTAGTGTTGAATTGTTGGAAATGTTGAAGGAAAAGAATATTTCAGGCTTTCAGAATTTTCTTCTGCCGGAAAGTGATTATGGTGATCCTCTGGAAAAGCTTACAAAAGGGAGTTCCATGGTAAGTGGGTCGCTGCTATAAGGAAATGTGAAAACCAGTACACTATTGTATTTTAGAGAAAGGCGGTTATGGCAATGAATAAAACATTTGTGTGCAATCTGTCTGAAAAAGCTATGGGGGAACTATTGGATGTATTTGAAATGAAAAGTACCTTGGAGAGCCTGATCATGCAGATTGCCGGGAATAATGATATTTTAAAAGAAGATAGTTTGTTGTACTCAGAATTGGTGAAAGATTACCGTGAATGTATGAAAAAACACAATAAAGTCTGGCAGCCCTATTTTGAGCAGTATGGACATATGCTGGATGACAATAGTGAATTTTCTGTTGATTATAAATTTAGAAAGTTGTATATTGTTCCTGGCAGAAACGGGTAGATAGTGAGTAAGAAAGCAGGGGAGTAAGAAAGATGGAAACAATATTTAAGGCAAGTGGTCTTACAAAAAAATATATAATGCTTATAAATAAACGTGTGCTAGTGCACTATCCCGTTTTGGATCATCTGGACATGGAGATCAAGAGAGGGGAGATTTATGGGTTTGTGGGTGCTAATGGTGCTGGAAAAACCACTCTTATTCGAATCCTGGCGGGATTTATAAGACAGACGGACGGAAAGCTGGAACTATTCGGGGAGGACGATCCCAAAAGACTGTACATACAACGGGAACGTATCAACGGTTTTATTGAGAAACCAGCAATATATCCTCACCTGACGGCGAGAGATAATTTGGAAATTTGCCGGAGGCAACGGGGGATTGAGGGAAAAAGCTGTATTACTGAAATCCTTCAGGAAGTTGGCTTGTCGGATACTGGATCTAAAAAAGCAAAAAATTTTTCTTTGGGGATGAGGCAGCGGTTAGGTATAGCTATGGCATTGCTGGGGGGATCAGAATTTCTTTTCCTTGATGAACCGATAAACGGTTTGGATCCTGAAGGCATGGTAAGCCTGCGTGAATTGTTAAAAAGACTAAATCAAGAACGCGGTATTACCATACTGATTTCCAGTCATCTGTTGAGCGAACTGCACCAGTTGGCCACATGCTATGGATTTATTCATAACGGGAAAATGCTGGAGCAGATCACTTCGGAGGAATTGAATAAGAAATGTAGGAAATATCTGTATATCAAAGTGGATCAGGCAGAAAAAGCGCAGACCATCTTAAGGACAACATTTCAGCTCCAGAATCTTGAGATACTGTCAGATGGTGGAATAAAAGTTTATGATGTCCCTGAGGAGCTGGATGTTGGAAAGGTAAGTAGGGCGCTGGTACTGGAAGAAGTAAATATAGACACAATGGCAGTAAAGAGTGATGAATTAGATCAATACTATTTGTCATTAATAGGGAGGGCAAAATGAAAAATCTGATAAAGGCGGAACTTTTTAAATTAATAAAATCTTTCGGCTACAGAATGATGATGGCTTTATCTGTGGGAGTGGGACTATTTTTTGTCTATTTTTGGGTTGCTAATTCGAATCAGGCATATGGATATCAGATGCTGCCTATCATGGATTCATTCGTGATGTTCCACACTATATTTACAGGTGTGTTTACTGCTGTTTTCCTTTGTGGAGAATTATCTGGTCGTACCATGGGGATGGGATTGTTTTGTGGACGGACGCGGTGCAGTGTGTTCTTATCCAAGCTTGTGGTTTATTTTATCGGGCTGTTATGTCTGCTGTCAGCAGTTGTGGCGGTACCAATGGTGGGCATGACTATCTTAAATGGATTTGGATTGGAGTTGACGATAGAGGGATGGCTGGCGTTTCTGGCGCAAATAATCTTCTTTGAACTGATATGTGCGGCTTTGGGAGGGTTTTTCGTTTTGCTGGCGATGATAACGAGAAGTGCAGTTGCAACCATAGGGGTAGGGTTTGGAATTGCACAGTGTCTGTTAATACTGGCTACCAGGTACGTCAATTCGGGAGTGGAAAATTTTTATCCGGTAAAATATTCAGTGATCTACCAGATGTTTGTCCTGGCGGACTGGGAGAACCTGCAGAAGGGCCTTTTTGTCGGGGTTTCCCTGGCCACGCTTGCCGTTACAGTGACTGTTGCTGCTGTGATCTTTGATAGAATGGAATTGAAATGAATTGAAACGATTTGATTTTTGGTGAACTGATTGCATAATGATGGGAAGTGAGGAATATTAATATAGGGGTTATTACAATCGGATATTTAAAATGTCATAACGAGAAAACGAGCATTCTGGTGATATGTCAAGACCTTTTTGAAAAAGATTTTGATATGTTTTTC